>NZ_JZWY01000119.1:0-56857 GCF_000966955.1 Streptomyces sp. NRRL S-495 | reverse complement strand
CGACCCCGAGCTGGTCGGCGAGGTGCTCGACGTCATGCGCGGGCTCGCCGAGGAGGGCATGACCATGATCGTGGTCACCCACGAGATGGGCTTCGCCCGCGAGGTCGGCGACGCGCTGGTGTTCATGGACGGCGGTGTGGTGGTCGAGTCCGGCACCCCCCGCGAGGTCCTCTCCAACCCGCAGCACGAGCGCACCCGCGCCTTCCTCTCCAAGGTGCTCTGAGCACACCCGTCGACGGCGCCCGGCAGGCCGAACCTGCCGGGCGCCGCGCTTTTCCCGCTTTCGCCCCGCGGGTAATAGGCTAGAGGCAATCAGCCCGTTACCGATCTCTGGAAGGACCACCGTGGAGCTCGCCTCGTACGCCGATCTGGCCGTCCGGCTGGTGAACACCGAGGAGCCCGAGCGCGGCACCGACTCGCTGACCTCGGTGGACGGGGTGCGCGCCCTGTTCTCGGACTCCTCGCGTGCCCGCACCCTCGCCGACGAGTCGGACCTGCCCCGGCTGCGGGCCGTCCGCACCCGGCTGCGCGGGGTCTTCGAGGCCGCCGCCGAGGGCGAGGAGGTGCGCAGCGTCGACCTGCTGAACAGCCTGCTGATGGAGTTCCCGGTCAGCCCGCTGGTCTCCGGGCACGACTACCTCGACGCGGCCGGCCGGCCCCGCTGGCACCTGCACCTCGCCGACAACTCGCCGACCGCCACCGCGCACTTCAGCGCCGTCGCCTGCATGGGCCTGGCCGTCCACCTGACCGAGCTGGGCGCCGACCGGCTCGGCATCTGCCAGGCCGCGCCCTGCCGCAACGCCTATCTGGACACCTCGACCAACCGGTCCCGCCGGTACTGCTCGGACCGCTGCGCCACCCGCGCCAATGTCGCCGCCTACCGGGCCCGCAAGCGCCTGGAGGCCCAGGAGGCCGCGGCGGCCGGGCACTAGCGGACCGGGAGCCCTGCCGCGGCGCTAGCGGACCGGGAGTTCCTCCGGCCGGATCCAGACGCCGAGGCGGCGGGCGAGCCCGGGCACCCGCGCCAGCGGGGCGGCCAGCAGCAGCCGCTCCAGCCGCCGTCCGGGCGCCAGCCAGGCCGGGCGCGGGCGCAGCCGCAGCAGCACCCGGCCGAGCACCAGCTCGTCCGGCACCGCTCCGTAGCTGCGGCTGTCGCTGTCCACCGGCCGGTTGTCGGAGAGCAGCCACCAGCCTTTGGGGCGACGGCCGTCGGCCCGCTTGACCACCAGCAGGTTCTGCTGGAACGGGTGCCGGAACACCACCACCGCGCCGGGCCGGATCCGCGCGCCGTAGCGGACCAGCAGCTGGTCCCCGTCGCGCAGCGTCGGCACCATCGAGTCCCCCGCCACGTCGATCAGCCCGAACGGCGCGCCGCCGCCCGGCGGACCGTCCTCCGGTTCCGCGCTCCGTGCCACGGCTCCTCCTCCCGGCTCGCGTCCGCCGTGTCCCGTCCGGCTCCCGCCGCGTCCTGCTGTCCTGCTGTCCTGCTGTCGCGCTGTCGCGCTGTCGCGCACCAGTCTGCCGCACCGGCCGTCGGCCGCCGATGTCCGGATTCATCCGGTTCCGGCTCCGTCTTTTGCCCTAGGCGGGCCGCCCGGCCGGGAAACCGGACGGTCCGGCAGGTAATCTCGGGCGCGGGAAGACGATCTAAGGAAGGACTCCCATGTTCTCTCGTCTGTTTGCACCTCGCGCCACCGCCCACGCCCACTGCGACCTGCCCTGCGGTGTCTACGACCCGGCCCAGGCCCGGATCGAGGCCGAGTCGGTGAAGGCCACCCAGGAGAAGTACCAGGCCAACGAGGACGCGCACTTCCGCGCCCGCGCGGTCATCATCAAGGAGCAGCGCGCCGAGGCGGTCAAGCACCACATCTCGGTGCTGTGGAGCGACTACTTCAAGGCCCCGCACTTCGAGAAGTACCCGCAGCTGCACCAGCTCATCAACGACACCCTGAAGGCCGCCTCGGCCGCCAAGGCGTCCACCGACCCGGCCACCGGCCAGGCGCTGCTCGACCTCATCGCCGAGGTCGACAAGATCTTCTGGGAGACCAAGCAGGGCTGATCCCCGCCCGAACGCGCGACCGCCCCCGTCCGGATCCGGACGGGGGCGGTCGCGCGTTCGGGACCGGACGGGCACGACCGTTCGAACGGTAAGGGTCATAGCTGGTGAGTGCTTGTTATGCTGCCAGGGCGTCCCGCGGGGGAAGCCGGTGCGAATCCGGCGCTGACCCGCAACGGTAAGCGGCCCCCGCGGCCGTGAGCCCGATCGCCCGGGGACGCCGACCTCCCGACAACTCGCCGCGGACTGCGAGGGGATGGCGCCCCGGCACACCCGCGCCCGGACGCGCCGCCCCTCGCCGCACCCGGCCCGAGGCAAGGCGTGCCACCAGTGAGCAGCACCACCGCGGCCGCACCGGCCACCGCCGCGGCCCCACCGGGCCCCCGCCGGACACCCGCCCTCCCGCTGGCCGCCGCGCTCGCCGCGGCCCTGCTCGGCTCGCTGGTCTGCGCCGTCGCGGTCGGCTCCGCCGGCCTCGGCTGGGGCCAGGTCCTGCGGCTCCTGGGCGCCGGCCTGACGGGCGGTCGGCTGGAGGCCGACGAGGCCGCCGCGTACGCCATCGTCTGGGAGATCCGGCTGCCGCGCGCCGTCCTGGCGGCCGTGGTCGGCGCCGGACTCGCCGCCACCGGGGTCGCCGTCCAGGCGATGGTCCGCAACGCGCTCGCCGACCCCTTCGTGCTCGGCATCTCCTCCGGGGCCTCGGTCGGCGCCAACGCCGTGCTGATGTTCGGCGCCTTCGCCTCGCTCGGCGTCTGGGCGCTCTCCGCCTCCGCCTTCGTCTCGGCCCTGCTGGCCATGGTGCTGGTCTATCTGACGGCCCGTACCGCCCACGGGCTCACCCCGCTGCGGCTGGTGCTCACCGGCACCGCGATGTCCTACGGCTTCTCCGCCGTGACCGCGCTGATGGTCTTCGCCGCCGCCCGCGGCGAGGCCGCCCGCTCGGCCATGATGTGGCTGCTCGGCAGCCTCGGCGGGGCCACCTGGGGCTCGGTGCCGATCGCCGCCGTCACCGTACTGGCCGGGCTGGCGTACCTGGCCCGCGCCGCCGGACGGCTGGACGCGCTGGCGATGGGCGACGAGACGGCCGCCTCGCTCGGTGTGGACCCGGACCGGCTGCGGCGCGCGCTGTTCGTGGTGACCGCGGCCGTCACCGGCACCGTGGTCGCGGTCAGCGGGGCGATCGGCTTCGTCGGACTGATGGTCCCGCACCTGGCCCGGATGCTGGTCGGCGCCGGCCACCGCCGGCTGCTGCTGGTCGCGCCGCTCGCCGGGGCCCTGCTGCTGGTCTGGGTGGACATCGTCTCGCGCACCCTGCTGGCCCCCGCCGAACTGCCCGTCGGCGTGGTCACCGCGGCCGTCGGGGTGCCCTGCTTCCTGCTGCTGATGCGCCGTCGCGGCTACGCCTTCGGGGGCGGCCGGTGAGCGCCGCCGGCACCGGGGCCCTGGACCTCGCCGTCGACCGGGTCTCGGTCGACCTGGCCGGCGTCCGGCTGGTCCACGAGGTCACCCTGACCGCCGCCGCCGGCCAGGTGGTCGGCCTGGTCGGCCCGAACGGCAGCGGCAAGTCCACCCTGCTGCGCTGCGTCTACCGGGCGCTGCGGCCCGCCGCCGGGGCCGTCCTGCTGGGCGGCGAGGAGATCCACCGGCTCGCCCCGCGCGAGGCCGCCCGGCGGGTGGCGGCGCTGCCGCAGGAGCACTCCGCCGAGTTCGACTTCACCGTCGCCGAGGTGGTCGGCATGGGCCGGCTGCCGCACCGGCGCGGCGCCCTGGCCGGCCCGTCCGCGGCCGACGAGGAGCACTGCGCCGCCGCGCTGGGCCGGGTCGGCGCCGGGCACCTGGCCGGCCGGGGCTTCCTGAGCCTCTCCGGGGGCGAGAAGCAGCGGGTGCTGATCGCCCGCGCGCTGGTCCAGGAGCCCCGGGTGCTGGTGCTCGACGAACCCACCAACCACCTGGACATCACCCATCAGTTGGAGGTGCTGGCACTGGTCCGGGAGGCCGGGACGACGGTGCTCACCGCGCTGCACGACCTCAATCTGGCCGCCGGGCACTGCGATCTGCTGTACGTGCTCGCGGAGGGGCGGATCGTCGCCTCCGGACCGCCCGCCGAGGTGCTCGAACCGGGGCTGCTGGCCGAGGTGTTCAAGGTCCGCGCGACGCCGGTCCGGCACCCGGTCACCGGCGCCGTCCAGCTGCTGTTCGACCGCCTGCCCTGACCGACCCGTCCGAACGCCCGGCCCGGACCGTCTCCAGGTACGACCGACCGTTCTCCGTACCACCGACCGCCCACCGCCCCGAGGACCCACCATGCGCACCAAGGCCGTTGCCGCCGCCGCCCTGCTCGCCCTCGCCCTCACCGGCTGCGGCGCCGAGATCGCCCCGCGCGGCGACGGCGCCGCCGCCTCCGCCCACTACCCGGTGACCGTCGAGAACTGCGGCGCCCCGGCCACCTTCCGGCAGAAGCCCGCCCGGGTGGTGACGAACGACGTCGGCATCACCGAGCTGATGTTCGCGCTCGGGCTGGAGGACCGGATGGCCGGCTATGTGATGCCGGACGACAAGGGCCAGGTCGACAAGGTCGCCTGGAAGGACGCCTACCAGCGCGCCCCGTGGCTCTCCAAGCAGCAGATCACCAAGGAGATCGCGCTGGAGGCCAGGGCCGACCTGGTGTTCGCCGGCTGGCACTACGGCTTCGACGAGAGCCGGGGCGTCACCCCGCAGGCCCTGGCCGGCCTCGGCATCGGCTCCTACGTGCTCAGCGAGTCCTGCCGCAGCGGCAAGGGCACGGAGCGCGGCGTGATGTCCCCGCTGCACGCGCTGTACACGGACCTCGCCAACCTGGGCGAGATCTTCGACGTCCGGGACCGGGCGGACCGGCTGATCGCCGGGTTCAAGGCGGAGATCGCGGCCGTCCCCGAGCCCGCGTACCGCCCGGGCGTCTTCCTGTACGACAGCGGCGAGGACAAGCCCTTCACCTCCGGCCGGTTCGCCGCCCCGGAGGAGATCATCACCAAGGCCGGCGGGCGGAACGTGACCGGGGACCTCGCCGACTCCTGGGCCACCGTGGGCTGGGAGACCGTGGTCGAGCGCGACCCCGAGGTGATCGTGATCAACAACTACGGCACCCCCGACGCCGAGGCGAAGCGGCAGTTCCTGAAGTCCTTCCCGCCGCTGGCCGGCGTCTCGGCCGTCCGCAACGACCGGATCTTCGTACTGGACTACGTCGACCTGGTCGAGAGCCCCCGCAACCCGGCCGCGGTCACCGCGCTGGCGGCCTACCTGCGGACCGTCCCGGCCCGCTGAGGCACCGGCCGTCCCGGGCCCCCGGCCCGGCCCGGGACGGGAACGGGGCGGCCCAAGTAGGCTCGGAGCCATGATCCGCACCGCAGTCCCCGCCGACGTCCCCGTGGTCCACCGCATGATCCACGAACTCGCCGAGTACGAGAAGGCCGCCCACGAGGCGATCGCCACCGAGGAGCAGCTGCGGGCCGCCCTGTTCGGCGAGCAGCCGGCCGTGTTCGGCCTGATCGCCGAGGACGACACCACCGGCGAGCCGGTCGGCTTCGCGCTCTGGTTCCTCAACTTCTCGACCTGGCGCGGCAGCCACGGGATCTACCTGGAGGACCTCTACGTCGACCCGACCGCCCGCGGCGGCGGCCACGGCAAGGCGCTGCTGCTGGAACTGGCCCGGATCGCCGTCGAGCGCGGCTACGCCCGGGTCGAGTGGTCGGTGCTGGACTGGAACCGGCCCTCGATCGACTTCTACAAGGCGCTCGGCGCGGTCCCGATGGACGGGTGGACCGTCTACCGCCTCACCGGCGAGGCGCTCACCGCCGCCGGCTCCCGCTGATCCGGGGCGCTGGTCCGGGGCGCCGAACCGGTGCACCGGACCGGGCGCGCGAAGGGCGTACGCGGAGGGCGCACAAGCTCCTCGTCGGACCCCTGCCACCCTGAGTCGCGATGCCTTACCATGAGTGACTCCCGCTCCGGGGCACGAACGCGGTAACGTCTCGGGCGGACGGCGGCGTCCGGGCGACCCCCGAGGGGTATGACCGGTACGTACCGCACCACCCCTCTGGACAGTTGGGGCGAAGCAGTTGAGCCAAGCAACAGACAGTGCCGCGGCCACCGGCCCGGAAGCACAGCGCGTCACCCAGGAGGTGAGGGTGTCCCAGATCGACGGCGAGCCCGGAGTCCAGGACTTCGTGGAGGTCCGGCTGCCCGCGGCCGGGGCCTATCTCTCGGTCCTGCGTACAGCCACGGCGGGCCTCGCGGCCCGGCTGGACTTCACCCTGGACGAGATCGAGGACCTGCGGATCGCGGTCGACGAGGCCTGCGCCATCCTGCTCCAGCAGGCTGTCCCCGGCTCGATCCTCTGCTGCGAGTTCCGCCTGGTCGGCGACTCCCTGAAGGTGATCGTCTCGGCGCCCACCACCGACGGCCGGGCACCCGAACGCGACACCTTCGCCTGGACCGTGCTCTCCGCACTGGCCGGCGAGGTCGAGTCCACGGTCGCCGAGGACAAGACCGTGTCGATCAGCCTGCACAAGAAGCGCGGCGGCTCCGCCGCCCACTAGGTCCGCCGCGGCAGCGCGGCAGCAGCACCGAACAAGGGCCGTCCGCCCGGCACCACCGGGCCGGGCGGACGGCTCCCGGTACCGCCCCCACCCGGCGGTACGACCATCGAGACGAACCGGGACCGGCGGTCCCGGTGCTCCCGGAACGGAACGGGGGAATGGCCGTGAGTGATCTGGACCGTACCGGCCTCGCGACGGCGGGCCCTGCCGTACCGACCCAGGCGAGCGTCCCCGGCCTCGCCGCCAACGACGAAGCGCACCCGAAGGACGCCCACCGGATGAGCCAGCCGACCGAGCCGACGCCCGAGTCGTCGCCCGATCAGTCGCCCCCGCCCGTGCCGTCGGCCGCGGACCTCCCGCCGGCCGACCGCCCGGACGGGGGTCCGGACAGCGACGGCCCGGAGGACGGGGCCGCCGAGGAGGCGGCCCGGGCGCTGCGCGCCGCGGTGCCCGCCCAGGCTCCGCAGCGCAGCGGTGCCCCGGACCGCGAAGCGGCCCGGGCCCTGTTCGTCCGGCTGTCCGCGCTGCCCGAGGGCTCCCCGGAGCGCGTCGAGCTGCGCAACCAGCTGGTGCGGATGCACATCCCGCTGGTCGAGCACCTGGCCCGGCGGTTCCGCAACCGGGGCGAGCCGCTGGACGACCTCACCCAGGTCGCCACCATCGGACTGATCAAGTCGGTGGACCGCTTCGACCACGAGCGCGGGGTCGAGTTCTCCACCTATGCGACGCCGACCATCGTCGGCGAGATCAAGCGGCACTTCCGCGACAAGGGCTGGGCGGTCCGGGTGCCGCGCCGGCTCCAGGAGCTGCGGCTGTCGCTCACCACGGCGACCAGCGAGCTCTCCCAGCGGCACGGCCGCTCCCCCACGGTGCACGAGCTGGCCGAGCACCTCGGGATCTCCGAGGAGGACGTGCTGGAGGGGCTGGAGTCCGCCAACGCGTACTCCACGCTGTCACTGGACGTGCCGGACAACGACGACGAGTCGCCGGCCGTCGCGGACACCCTGGGCGCCACCGACGAGGCCCTGGAGGGCGTCGAGTACCGCGAGTCGCTCAAGCCGCTGCTCGCCCAACTGCCGCCCCGGGAGCAGAAGATCCTGGTGCTGCGGTTCTTCCGGAACATGACGCAGTCCCAGATCGCCGCCGAGGTGGGCATCTCCCAGATGCACGTCTCCCGGCTGCTCGCCCGGACGCTCGCGCAGCTGCGGGAGAAGCTGCTGGTGGAGGAGTAGGACCGGGAAAGCAGGACCGACGGCCGCCGGGCGGCGGCCGTCGGTCGGTGCGGCACCGGAAGGCGGCGGCCCTCCGCGCTCAGCCCTCGTGCGGAGCGTAGAGGGCCGCCGTCGACTTCGGGCTGAGCAGCGCGCCGATGCCGACCAGGCCGAGCAGGCCGACGCCCACCCCGACGGCGGCCATCGTGCCGCCGCTCTGCCACATGTAGTAGGCCACCGGCAGGCAGATCGAGTTGGTCAGCACGGCCGGGCTGCGGCCCCAGCGGCGGCCCTGGAGCAGCGCCCGGGCGGCGAGCAGCGGCAGCACGCCGAGCAGCACGATCACCAGGCCGCCGAACTCGTTCAGGGCGAGCTGCTTGGACTGGCCGGACAGCGCGGCGACCATGTCCCAGACGCCCACGACGGCCAGCGCGGCGCCCGCGACGGCCGTGATGGCGGCGCCCACGGTGAGGGCGGTCGGACGGCCGGCACCGGGCGCGGGTACGGGTGCGGAGGATTCTGCGGTCACTCCAGCAGGGTAGCCGCCGAGAGGTCCGTACCGACCCGTAGGCTGAGCACATGCGCGCTCTCCTGGTCGTCAACCCGAAAGCGACCACCACCAGCGGCCGCACCAGGGACGTCCTGATCCACGCCCTGCGCAGCGACCTCAAGCTGGAGGTGGCGCAGACCCAGTACCGGGGCCACGCGCGCGACCTGGCCCGCGAGGCGGTGGAGGACGGCGCGGTCGACCTGGTGGTGGCCCTGGGCGGCGACGGCACCGTCAACGAGGCGGTCAACGGCCTGCTCTCGCACGGCCCGGGCGAGAAGGTCCCCCGGCTGGCCGTGGTGCCGGGCGGTTCGACCAATGTGTTCGCCCGCGCGCTGGGCCTGCCGAACGACCCGGTGGAGGCGACCGGCGCGCTGCTGAACGCCCTGGAGAGCCGGCGGGAGCGCCCGATCGGGCTGGGCAAGGCGATGACCGAGGGGCTGCCGGACCGCTGGTTCACCTTCACCGCGGGGCTCGGCTTCGACGCCGGAGTGGTCGGCCGGGTCGAGGAGCAGCGCCGGGCGGGGCGCAAGTCCACGCACGCGCTCTATGTCACCCAGGCGCTCCGCCACTTCGTCACCCAGCGTGAGCAGCGCAGATCGGGCCCGGTTTCCTTGGAACTGGCGGGCCGCGGGCCGGTGCCCGGCCTGGCGCTGGCGATAGTCAGCAACACCTCGCCGTGGACGTTCCTGGGCAACCGCCCGGTCTATCCCTCGCCGTTGGCCTCCTTCGACGCGGACCTCGACGTCTTCGGCATCACCCGGATGACAGCGTTCGGCACTGCTCGAACGGTCCGTCAGATCCTGCGGTCGCACGGGCCTTCGAGCGACGGCGCCGCATCGCCGGGCCCCTCCGGCAAGCACGTCGTCTCCTATCACGACGTCCGTCACTTCACCTTGGTTTCGGAGGAACCGGCCCCGTTCCAGGTCGACGGGGACCACCTTGGGTCCAGGAGTCGCGTCAGTTTCACAGGCGTACGGCGGGCACTGCGTGTGATTGTGTGACTAGAAGGGCCCTTCACCCTTCTTCTCGAACGCACAAGCCCCCTTCACTCCATAGAAGTACTGGCTGTGAGCTAGGCGACACCGAAGAATCAAAAATTCCTCCCTGAAGGGGGTTGTATCCGGGCCCGAGGTTTGCGAACCTCTACATGGCGATCGGGACACATCGCAGCGACGGCAACCTCAGAACCTGTTGGATGCCGACCGCGGAGTGTCCCTCGAATCGCCGAATCCCTCCCCAGCACAGACCTCCCGGGCCCGATAGGCCTTTGGTCTCTTTTGCTGTTGCGGGATTCGTGAAAGCGTTCACATTCACAAGCCATCGATGTGCCGTGCGGGTGACCCCCGTCGGCAGGAGGAGTTGGACGACCATGGACTGGCGCCACCGCGCTGTCTGCCGCGAAGAGGACCCGGAGCTGTTCTTCCCGATCGGGAACACCGGTCCTGCTCTGCTGCAGATCGAGGAAGCCAAGGCCGTGTGCCGCCGCTGTCCGGTCATGGAGCAGTGCCTCCAGTGGGCCCTCGAGACCGGCCAGGACGCCGGCGTCTGGGGCGGCATGAGCGAGGACGAGCGTCGTGCGATGAAGCGTCGCGCCGCCCGCAACCGCGCCCGCACGGCCTGACCCGCACCGCCTGATCACACGCCGTAGTACCAGCAGTGACCACCGCAACGATCAACACATGATCAAAGGCTTCGCCTGCACTTCCTGGTGAAGCCTTCCGCACAAAGGGCCTTGCTCGACAAGGTCCCGCGACACTTGCCCGCCCAGCCACTTGATACTGTTCACTTAGAGCAATATTGTGGAGCTGTGGCGCTCACCGTGTGCAACGCACCGGCGAGTGGCGCACACTAGAGCCCCCGTTCCGGCCGACTCCCCCCGACGGCCGGAACGGGTTGAGAGGCCCTGTCGACCCCCCCCCCCCCGGTCGACAGGGCCTCGTTTTTGTCTTCTGCCGTCTCCTGCCGTCTTCTGCCGTCTTCACACCGCGGACGGTGAAGCGGACGGTGGTGAAGGAGCGGGCCACCGGCGCTCACGCCAGTCGCACGCTCCCCCCACACCCCGATGCGCCTCAGCGCACCGGGATCTCCAGCACCACCTTGGTGCCGCCGTTCGGGCCCGCCACCATGTCGAAGGTGCCGCCCAGCTCCCCGGTGGCCAGCGTCCGGACGATCTGCAGCCCGAGGTTGCCCGCCTGCTGCGGGTCGAAGCCCTCCGGCATGCCCTTGCCGTCGTCCTGCACGGTGATCAGCAGGTACTCCTCCGGCCGCGCCCCGCCGTTCCAACTGTCCGACCAGCCCATCCCGGTGGCCGGCGCCCGGCCGCGCAGCGCGCTGACCTCCAGGCTGCCGGAGGCGCTCGGCCCGAAGGCGTGCTCCAGCGCGTTCTGCAACAGCTCGGTGAGCACCATCGCCAGCGGGGTGGCCACCTCGGCCGAGAGGATGCCGAAGCTGCCGCTGCGCCGGGTCGCCACCCGGCCGTCCTGGGACAGCTCCACCACCATGGCCAGCACCCGGTCGGCGATCTCGTCGAAGGCCACCTTCTCGTCCAGGGCCTGGGAGAGCGTCTCGTGCACGATCGCGATCGAGCCGACCCGGCGGACCGCCTCGTCCAGCGCGGCCCGGCCGGCGTCCGAGTCCATCCGACGGGACTGCAGGCGCAGCAGCGCGGCGACCGTCTGCAGGTTGTTCTTCACCCGGTGGTGGATCTCCCGGATGGTGGCGTCCTTGGTCATCAGTTCTCGGTCGCGGCGGCGCAGTTCGGTGACGTCCCGGCAGAGCACCAGCGAACCCGTCAGGGTGCCCTTGGGTTTCAGCGGGATGGCCCGCAGGGTCACCACCCCGCCCTGGACCTCCACCTCGGTCTGCCGGGGCGCCCAGCCG
Source organism: Streptomyces sp. NRRL S-495 (assembly GCF_000966955.1). Classification (NCBI taxonomy): domain Bacteria; kingdom Bacillati; phylum Actinomycetota; class Actinomycetes; order Kitasatosporales; family Streptomycetaceae; genus Streptomyces; species Streptomyces sp. NRRL S-495. The sequence goes on along the minus strand of NZ_JZWY01000119.1, from coordinate 45,586 downwards.
CTCGCGAGCTTGACCAGTGCCTCGTGCACGGCCGCCCGGGAGGGCGGCACCAGTTCGGCGGTCGCCCGGCCCAGGTGGCTGCCGACCAGGTCGGCGGTGAGGCCGAGCCGGTGGTAGGCGGAGAGCGCGTTGGGGCTGGCGTAGGTGACCACGCCGTCCGCGTCGAGCCGGATCAGGCCGTCGCCGACCCGGGGCGCGGCGTCCATGTCGGTCTGTTCGACCCCGGGGTAGGGGAAGGTGCCGGCGGCGATCATCTGGGCCAGGTCGGAGGCGCTCTGCAGATAGGTGAGCTCCAGCCGGCTGGGGGTGCGGACGGTCAGCAGGTTGGTGTTGCGGGCGATCACCCCGAGCACCTTGCCCTCGCGCCGCACCGGGATGGACTCGACCCGGACCGGCACCTCCTCGCGCCACTCCGGGTCGCCCTCGCGCACGATCCGGCCCTCGTCGTAGGCGGCGTCCAGCAGGGGGCGGCGGCCGCGCGGGACGAGGTGGCCGACCATGTCGTCCTGGTAGGAGGTCGGACCGGTGTTGGGCCGCATCTGGGCGACCGAGACGTACCGGATGCCGTCCCAGGTGGGGATCCACAGGACCAGGTCGGCGAAAGACAGGTCGGAGAGCAGCTGCCACTCCGAGACCAGCATGTGCAGCCACTCCACATCGGCACCGGTCAGGGTGGTGTGGCGGCGGACGAGTTCGTTCAGCGAGGGCACAGGGTGAGCGTAGCTCCAGGGGCGCGCGGACGGCCCGGTCGCACCCCCGGCCGGCGGGTGCCGCGGCCGGGCCCCCAAGTTGTCCAGACCAATTTTCGGGTCGGCCTGGACAAGCCAGATTGGTCTAGTCCACAATGAAAGGGCACCAAGGAGAGGCCCACCGCGCAACTGCCCTGACCGCGCGAGGCCCCTCCTCGGTCGGACGCCGCCGAGCGAGGACCCCGCACAGTTCTCGGTCATACACGGCGCCCGACGACAGCTCCGGGCTGCGGTGCCGCATGGGTTGAGGGTCCCGTGTCGGCGCCGTGGCCCGTAGTGCTTTCCGGACTTCCCCGCCCCGAGGGGCGAAACGCCGAGACCCCCGTCCACAGGCTGTGGACGGGGGTCTCGGCGTTTTCCGCGTCAGTGGGTCTCGGTGACCTTGGCGAGGGCGCGGGGGGCGTCCGGGTCCTGGCCGCGGGCGATGGTGACCTCGTAGGCCAGCAGCTGCAGCGGCAGGATCTCCAGGATCGGCTGCACCTCCTCCGGCACGCCGGCCGGCAGCGCGAAGCCCGCCGAGGCGGACTCGACCTGCGCCTGCTGGCCGACCACGACCAGGTCCGCGCCACGGCCGCGCAGGCGGTCCAGCACCGGCTGCAGGGCCTCGCCGCCCTTGCCGTCCGGGACGATCGCGATGACCGGGGAGACGTTGTCGACCATGGCCAGCGGGCCGTGCAGCAGGTCGGCGCCGGAGAACGGGGAGGCCGGGATGTAGGTGGTCTCCATGAGCTTCAGCGCCGCCTCGCGGGCGGTCGGGTAGCCGTAGCCGCGCGAGGTGATGACCAGGCGCTGGGCGAAGCGGTAGCGCTCGGCCAGGGCCTTGACCTCGTCCTGGCGGGCCAGGATCCCGGTGGCCAGCTCCGGCAGGTCCTTGGCGGCCGCGCCGTCGCCGCCGCGCAGGCCCTCGATCAGCAGGTAGAGCGCGAGCAGCTCGGCGGTGTAGGTCTTGGTGGCCGGCAGCGCCTTCTCCGGGCCCGCCAGCACGTCGATGTGGAACTCGGAGACCTCGGCCAGCGGCGAGCCCGCGTTGTTGGTGACGGCCAGGGTGATGGCCCCGGCCTCGCGGGCCGCCTTGGTGGAGGCGACCAGGTCGGGCGAACCGCCCGACTGGCTGACGGTGATCACCAGCACGTCGGTGAGGTCCGGCTGGGCCCCGTACGCGGTGGTGGTGGACATCGAGGTGAGACCGGCCGGCTTGCCGAGCAGGATCTCGATCAGGTACTTGGCGTACAGCGCCGCGTTGTCCGAGGTGCCGCGCGCGGTCAGCAGGACGAAGCGCGGCTTGCGGGCGGCGATCTGCCCGGCGATCTCGAAGATCTTGGGGGCGCCCTCGTCGAGGATGCGCTGCAGGACGGCCGGCTGCTCGGCCATCTCCGCCGCCATGATCCGGCCAGGGACGGTCTGCGTGTCGGACATCGTGGGGTGCCTCCGATGAGATGGTTCCACCCCGCCCGGGCGGGAATGCCCGGCGGGGACCTCTACGGCGGCGAGTCCGCACACTCGCTCCGGTGATTGCTGCGGCAATCCTACGGGGGCCGCCCGGGTGCGGCACATCCGAGGACGTGGTCGCGCCGGGTCAGGCGGCCGCCGGGGGTGCCGCCGGGAGTGCGGAGCCCCTCCCGGCGGTGCGGGGAGGGGCTCCGGATCCGGGGCGGCGACTGCTCAGCCGGCCTTGTTGATCAGCTGGTCGATGGCGGCGTCCGCCTCCTTGGTGGCCTGGTCCACCGACTTGCCCTTGAGGACGGCGGTCAGCATGTCCGGCAGGATCTTCTGCTTCTCCACCAGGCCCCAGCCGGGGGCCAGCGGGGTGAACCAGGCGTCCGGCACCGCGTTGGCCGCGGCGGCGGTGGCGGGCTTGGTCTTCAGCGGGTTCAGCTGGGTGAGGTTGTTCGGCAGGATGTCCTTGTCCGCCAGCGCCTGCTCGGACTTGGTGCTGGTGAACATCCGGACCCAGTCGGTGGCCAGGGCCGCGGCGGGCGACTTCGCGGTGACGGCGAGCGCCGAGCCGCCGATGAAGGTCGGCAGCGGCTTGCCGCCCGGTCCGGGCATCGTGGCCACCTTGACGGCGTCCTTGAGGCCCGGGTCGCCGGTGACCGGCGCGGCGACGCTGGCGGCCTCGTAGCCGTTGCCGTAGAAGGTCGCCGCGTGGCCGCGGGCCATCGCCTCGTACTGGTTCTGCTCGTTGAGCGTCAGATCGCCCTTGTTGTACTTGCGCACCAGGTCGACGAAGTGGGTGATGCCCTGCTGCGACTTGGGGTCGTTGAGGGTGCCGTGCCAGTTGCCGCCGCTGTCGAAGCGGGCGATGGCGCCGCCGTACGCGGAGACGTAGCTCATCGCGGCGTACCAGTACGGGCCGGGCAGGTAGAGCGGCGAGTAGGTGCGGTCGGCCTTGTTCTTGTCGGCGATCCGGTCCAGGGCCGTGCGCAGCTCGTCCTCGGTCTTCGGGAAGTCGGCGCTGCCCGTCGCCTGCTGGAGGGCCGCCGAGTTGTAGATCGCGACCCGGGCGCCCGCGTAGTAGGGCACGCACCAGAGCTTGTCCTGGTAGGTGCAGGTGTTCGCGAGCGCCTTGATCCAGCTGTCGGCGTTGTCGAAGGTGTTCCGCTCGACCGGCGCCAGCGCGCCGGAGAGCACGTACTTCATGGTCTCGGTGTTGCCGAGCTCGACCACGTCCGGGGCGGTGCCGTCACCGAGCGCCTTGTCGAGCTTGGCGACCTTGTCGGCCCAACCCTGGTAGGCGAGCCGCAGGGTGACCTTCGGGTACTTGGCCGCGAACTCGTCGTTGACCCGCTGGACGAGGTCGGGCCAGCTCTTCTGGGCATCGTCCATCAACCAGACCGTGACGGTGCCGGTGGCGGACTGCGGGTCCGCCGAGGCCGACTTGCCATTGGAGGCCGGACCGCCCGACGAACAGGCCGTCAAACCCGCGGCCAGCGCCATGATGCCGACCGACGCCATGAACCGACGCTTTCCCACGCCATCCTCCGAGGTGTTTGAGCTGTGCCCGCCGGCAGCGTGCTGGCGCCCGACGGGACGGTGTCCGGGGAGGGCGGCGAAGAGCTTCGGGGTGGGCCAATACCACATCCGGTGAAATTGAAATTCGAACCGGATGGACTGGAGCCTGGCCTAGACCACTGCTGGTGTCAACGCCAAATGGCCTGGCAGGAAGGGCCGTTGCAGACCTGTTGTACCCCGTGGGCGATCAGTTGCGCGATGGTCACCCTAAGTAGGACTTAAGGGTGTCTTAAGACGGATTTGAGGGAACACCGTCAGGTCGGTCGAATCGGCAGGTCAACCTGCCCGCCGCGACCCCGGGGACGCCGACGGGCCCGCCATGCGCCATGCGCATGACGGGCCCGTCGGCGGGGTGCCTCGCGGCCCCCGGTGTCACGGTCCGGCGGGGACTCAGCCGATCGCCCCCGGCTGCCCGGTGAGCACCTCGACGGCGGCCAGGCCGCAGACCCGGGCCGCGCCGTGGGTGGCAATGTGCAGCGCGCCGACCGGCTCGGACTGCGGCAGGCCCATCTCGACCACCGCGGCGTCCGGCCGGGCCGCCACCAGGCGGGCCAGCGCGGCCGACATCCACTCGTGCCGGTGGACGTCCCGGACCACCAGCACCAGGCGGCGGTCCGCGGCCTCGGCCAGCACCTCGGCCACCAGCGCGTCCAGCACCTGCGGCGCGGCGGCCTCCGGGCCGACCTCACGGGTCCGGGTGCCCGGGAAGCGGTCGGCCAGCATGCCGGCCACGCCCCACGGGGTGACGTCGCCGACGGCGATGTTGGGCTCGGCGGAGAACGAGGCCACGTAGGGACGCTCGGTCACCGGCAGGACCTCCCGGCCCGGCGCCCGGACCACCCGCAGCGCCCGGCGGGCCGCCCGCAGGCCGACCGCGAGGTCCGCCTCCGGCCGCTCGCCCTGGGCCGCGATCCGGCCCCAGCTGCCCAGCGCGCGCACCCGGGCGGCCGCGTCGGCGAGCCGCTCCTCCGGGAGCCGGCCGGACTGCACGCCCGCCACGATGGCGTCCCGCAGCATCAGCACGGTGGCCTCGTCGGCCAGCCCGCCGCCCACGCAGATCGCGTCCGCGCCGGCCGCCAGGGCCAGCACGGTGCCCTCGCCCATGCCGAAGGTGTCGGCGATGGCGCCCATCTCGATCGCGTCGCTGACGATCAGGCCCTGGTAGCCCAGGCCGCCGTCCTGCGGGGCCGCGCGCAGCAGGTCGCGCAGCACGGTCGGGCTGAGCGTGGCGGGCAGCTTCGGGTCGAGCGCCGGGATCATGATGTGGGCCGTCATCACGGCCTTGGTCCCGGCGGCGATGGCGGCCTGGAACGGCACCAGGTCGCGGGCGCGCAGCACGTCCAGGTCGACGTCGATGACCGGCAGCCCGTGGTGCGAGTCGACGGCGGTGTCGCCGTGGCCCGGGAAGTGCTTGGAGCAGGCCGCGACGCCGGCCGACTGCAGGCCCTCGACCCAGGCGGCGGTGTGGCGGGCGCACAGCTCCGGGTCGGCGCCGAAGGAGCGGACGCCGATCACCGGGTTGCGCGGGTTGGAGTTGACGTCGGCGGTGGGCGCCCAGTTGTAGTTCACGCCGGCGGCGGCCAGGGCCCGGCCCAGCTCACGGGCGACGTCCCGGGTCAGCGCCGGGTCGTCGATCGCGCCGAGGGCGAGGTTGCCCGGCCAGGACGAGCCGGAGCCCGCCTCCAGCCGGGTGACGTCGCCGGACTCCTCGTCGATGGCGATCAGCAGGTCGGGGTTCTCGGCCCGCAGCGCGGCGGTGAGGGCGGCCAGCTGGCCGAGGTCGGCCACGTTGCGGTCGAACAGCGCGACCGAGCCGAGGCCGGCCGCGAGGTGCCGGCGCAGCCACTCCGGCGGCTCGGTGCCGACGAAGCCGGGCTGGAGCACGGTCAGCGCGTCACGGTGCAGCTGGTCGGAGGCCGGGAGGGTGGGAACGAGGATGCTCACGATGGGATCAGCCCTTCACGGCGCCGTCGGTGAGGCCACCGACCGCCTTGCGCTGCAGGAAGACGAACAGGATCAGCACCGGGAGGGCGAACAGCGTCGACGCCGCCATGGTGGCGCCCCAGTCGTTGCCGAAGGCGGTCTGGAACGAGGACAGCCACAGCGGCAGGGTCTGGCCGTCGGTCTTGTTGAGGATGAGGACGAGCGGGAACTCGTTCCACGCCGTGATGAAGCCGAACAGCGAGGTGGACATCAGGCCCGGCGCCAGCAGCGGGAAGATCACCTTCACGAAGGCCTGGGTGCGGGTGCAGCCGTCCACCATGGCCGACTCCTCCAGCTCCTTCGGGACCGCCGCGATGAAGCCGCGCAGGGTCCAGATGGTGAAGGGCAGCACCATCATCATGTAGAAGGCGGTGAGCGGGACGAGGCTGTTCAGCATCTCGTTGTCGCGGGAGACCAGGTAGACCGCGATGGTCATGACCTCCCAGGGCGCCATCTGCGCGGCCATGATGACCAGCACGAAGACCTTGCGGCCGCGGAAGCGCATCCGCGCGATGGCGAAGGACGCCAGCGTGGCGATCACCAGCGAGATCACCACCGCGAGGATGGTGACGATGAAGCTGTTGGCGGTGTACGTCCAGAACTTCGGCACGTTGACCGCGGTCCTGAAGTGCTCCAGGGTCGCGTCCAGCGGCACGAACACCGGCGTCTTGCTGATGATGTCCTTCGTCGGCTTGAAGGCCGTACTGATCATCCAGTAAACGGGGAACGCGAAGAAGACGAAGAGGACGACCGCGACGACGTTGGGCCAGGTACGTCCGATGAGCGAGCGCCTCACAGCTCGTCCTCCTGCTTGAGAATGATCCGGAAGTAGTACGCCATCAGGACGCCCAGGATCAGGATGGTGAGCACCGCGATCGCGGCACCGGTGCCGTAGTGCTGGCGGCCGGAGCCCTCCAGGAAGGCGTGGATCGGCAGGGTCCTGGTGAGCCCGTCGGGGCCGCCGGCCTTGATCGCGTAGATCTGGGTGAAGGCCTTGAAGATCCAGATGACCTCGAGGAAGGTCGTGGCCAGGAAGAACGGCTTGAGGTTGGGGAACATCACCGCGGTGAAGATCTTCACCGATCCGGCGCCGTCCATCCGGGCCGCCTCGTAGAGCTCCTTGGGGATGGTGGTCAGCGCGGCGTACATGTTGAACGCCACGAACGGGATCGAGCCCCAGACCAGCAGCAGGAGGATCACGAAGAAGGTCGAGTACTGGCTGCCGGTCCAGTTGTAGTCGGCCATCGAGTGCCAGCCCAGGGCGTCCAGGACCCAGTTGACGACGCCGAACCTGGTCTCGAACAGCCAGGTGTAGACCGTGGTCGAGGCGACCACCGGCATCGCCCAGGCGAACAGCAGGCCGATCGACAGCAGCAGTCGCATCTTCTTGCCGAGCCGGTTGAGCAGCAGGCCGACCAGCGCGCCGCCGACCATGATCAGGAAGACGTTCAGCACGGTGAAGGCGACCGAGCGGCCGGTGACGGCCCAGAACTGCTCGTCCTTGAGCTGCTCGGTGTAGTTCTCGAAGCCGTTCCACTCGGTCAGGTGCTGGACGAGCTGGCGCGCGTTCAGGTTCTGGAACGAGACCAGGACGGTCTTCAGCAGGGGCCAGCCCAGCAGGCCCAGGGTGGCCACGGTGGCGGGCAGGAGCAGCAGATACGGCGCGAACCGTGAGCCGAGGCCCGGCCCGTCCGCCCGTCTGGCGCTCTTCTTCGCGGTGCCGGCGCCGTTGCCACGGGCGGCGCTCGTCTCAATAGTGGCCACAGCAGCCTTCCCTGACTCCGGGGACTGTGTCTGCACCCGCTCCGAATGCACAGCCATCGTTCTCTCTTCCTGACAACCCGACCACGACGGACAGGCGTCGCCCACCGGCCCCCCGCCGGGGGCCGGTGAGCGACGCCGCTCGACTGCTACTGCTTGGCGTTGAGACGCTTGGCGATCTCGTCGTCCGCCTTCTTGGCGGCGGCGGCGTAGTCGCCGGTCAGGGCCGCGGTCAGGAACTCCTTGATCGGGTTCGGGTCGTTCTCGACACTCGCCCAGTTCGGGGTGGTCGGGGTGATGCCACCGACACCCGCGGCCAGCTTCGCGGCCGAGGCGAAGTCGCCGACGACCTTGTCGTTCAGCGAGGCCTTGTTCGGGATGAGGCCCGAGGCGGCGACCGCGCCCTCGTTCTTGTCGTTGAGGGCGACCTTCAGGAAGTCCTTGGCCATGTCGGTGTTCTTGCTGGCCGAGGCGACGGCCAGGTTCGAGCCGCCGAGGAACACGCCGGAGGGCTTGTCGGCGGTCTTGCCCGGGAGCGGGAAGAAGCCGATCTTGTCCTTGGCCATGGCCTTCTCGTCCGGGAGCTCCCAGCCGAGACCGATGATCGAGCCGACGTCACCCTTGCCGAAGACGTCCTTCTGCTGCGGCTTGGCCTCGTCCTTGTCCTTCGCACCCGTGGCCGAGTAGCTCTGGAGCTTCTTGTAGGTCTCGAAGGCCTTCTGCGCCTCGGGGGACGACAGACCGCCGGTCCACTTGTCGCCGTCCTTCTTCGCCAGCTTGCCGCCCTCGCTGGTGAGGAGACCGAAGTAGACGTACCACTCCTGGCCCGGCATGTAGATCGGGTCGGCGACGCCGTCGGTGGTCTTGAGCTTGTCCAGCGCGGTGTAGAACTCGTCCAGGGTCTTCGGGACGCTCAGACCGGCCTTCGCCCAGAGGTCCTTGTTGTAGGAGACGACGCGGTTGGTGACGTACCACGGGGCGGCGTACTGCTTGCCGTCCAGGATCGCCGACTCGCTCTGGTTGGCGGCCCAGTCGGCACCGCCGATGGCGGCCTTGTCCTTGGTGATGTCCAGCAGACCACCGGTGGCGGCGTAGCCCGCCGTCTGGGTGTTGCCGACCTCGAGGACGTCGACGGAACCCTCGGAGAGCGCGGCGGTGACCTTGGGGCCGATGCCGGTCCACTCCTGGATCTGGAAGTCGACCTTGGAGCCCGGGTAGGTGGACTCGAACTCGGCCTTCACCGAGTCCTCCCAGCCCTTGGGGGCCGAGCCGGTCATCAGCCACACCTTGAGCGTCTTGCCGTTGTAGTCCTTCTTGCCACCGGCCGCGGCGGACGAGCTGCCGGACGCGGAGTTGTTGCTGTCGTCCTTCTTGGCGTCCGAGCCACAGGCCGCGAGACCAACAACCATGGCCGCGACGCCGACCGCCGCGATGAGCTGACGCTTCACGCCATCCTCCTGAGGGATGCCTGGTTACCCCCGTCGGGTGGCAGCGGCATACCCACACGAGGTGGGAGGAATGGTGCCGCGGACTCCAGCGAACGGGTGGGGGGATTCATAGTGACCGGCCTAGTGGTGTAGACCAGATGCCTGGAGCTTGGCCTAGACCAATGGGCCTGTCAACGGCTGTTCGACCGATCAGGACCACCCGTTATCAAGCCGACACCGCACATCGTTCATCGCGTGATGAGGTATTCGTTCCGTAGCCATACATGCAACGATGTGAGCCGTTAATGAAGTGGCGAGGCCCCCCAGGGGCCCCGCGAGAAGCGGGAGACACGTCCGATGAGCAGCGACGGGGGCAGCACGGCCCAGGTCAACGACCCCCAGGTGAAGAGCCCCGCCGCCCAGGGCGGTACGGACCCGACCGCCAGGGTGCCGAAGTACTACGGCCTCAAGCGCCACCTGCTGCAGCTCACCGAGACCCAGCCCGCCGGTACCCCGGTACCGCCCGAACGGGCACTGGCGGCGCAGTTCGACACCTCGCGCACCACCGTCCGGCAGGCCCTCCAGGAGCTCGTCGTCGAGGGGCGGCTGGAGCGCATCCAGGGCAAGGGCACCTTCGTCGCCAAGCCCAAGGTGGCCCAGGCCCTCCAGCTGACCTCCTACACCGAGGACATGCGCGCCCAGGGGCTGGAGCCCACCTCCCGGCTGATCGAGATCGGCTACATCACCGCCGACGACCGGCTGGCCCCGCTGCTGGACATCAAGCCCGGCGGCCGGGTGCTGCGGATCGAGCGCCTGCGGCTGGCCAACGGCGACCCGATGGCCATCGAGGTGGCCCATCTGTCCGCCAAGCGCTTCCCGGCCCTGCGCCGCAACCTGGCCAAGCACAACTCCCTCTACACGGCCCTGCGCGAGGTCTACGGGGTGACCGTGGCCGAGGCCGAGGAGACCATCGAGACCACCCTGGCCGACCCGCGCGAGGCCGGACTGCTCGGCTCCGACCTCGGTCTGCCGATGCTCCAGTTGTCCCGGCACTCCTTCGACGCCGAGGGCGACCCGGTCGAGTGGGTCCGCTCGATCTACCGGGGCGACCGCTACAAGTTCATCACCCGCCTCCAGCGGCCCGAGCCGGCGTAGCGAACGCCCTCCCGCACCACCCCCACTGCTTCCGGGCCCCGGCGTACGCGCCGGGGCCCGTGGTGCGCCAGGGGCGCGCGGCAGGTCCGGATGGCGGGAATCTGCGCCGAATCCGGTGACATGGATCACGCAATGCTCTAGATTCCGCATCCATACTGACTGCCGATCACCAGTGGTGCTGCTCGGCGGGCCACGGGGCTGTGCGGTCCCCCGGGGCTGCGGCGCCGGCGAGGTGAGACCCTCCGGAGCGGAGCCGAACCATGTCGTCAGACCTTGACACCGACCGACCTGTCATGCCCGAGCCAGAAGAGCCACCGGGCCACGCCCTGCCGGTGGTGACCCCCGAGCGGGTGCTGGCCGTGCTCGCCCTGCTGGTGCCGATCGTCGCGATGCTCTGGGTGGGCTCGTACGACAAGCTCGGCCCCGAGGCGGGCGGCGTCCCCTTCTTCTACTGGTACCAGCTGCTCTGGGTGCCGGCCTCGGCCGTCTTCACGGTCGCGGCCTACCTGCTGATCAACCGCGACGAGAAGGCCCGCCGGGCCGCTCGCGCCGGGAAGGCGGGTGAGGTCCGATGAACGGGGTCAACGTGCCCGCGCTGACGGTCTTCGTCCTCTTCTTCCTGCTGGTCACCGTGATGGGCTTCCTGGCCTCCCGGTGGCGGCGGGCCGACAACGCCCACCACCTGGACGAATGGGGCCTGGGCGGACGCAGCTTCGGGACCTGGGTCACCTGGTTCCTGCTCGGCGGCGACCTCTACACCGCCTACACCTTCGTGGCCGTGCCCGCCGCGGTCTACGCGACCGGCGCGGCGGGCTTCTTCGCCGTCCCCTACACGATCATCGCCTACCCGTTGGTCTTCCTCTTCCTCCCCCGGCTCTGGTCGGTCTCCCGGGTGCACGGCTACGTCACCCCCGCCGACTTCGTGCGCGGACGGTACGGCTCCCGGCCGCTGTCGCTGATGGTCGCGCTGACCGGCATCCTCGCCACCATGCCGTACATCGCGCTCCAGCTGGTCGGCATCCAGGCGGTGCTGGACGTGCTGGGCGTCGGCGGCGGCGAGAACGCGAACTGGTTCGTCAAGGACCTGCCGCTGTTCATCGCCTTCGGGGTGCTCGCCGCCTACACCTACTCCTCCGGGCTGCGCGCGCCGGCGCTGATCGCCTTCGTCAAGGACGCCCTCGTCTATGTGGTGATCATCGTCGCGGTGATCTACATCCCGATCCGGCTCGGCGGCTACGGCCACATCTTCGACACGGTCGGCGAGAAGTTCGCCGCGCCCAAGTCCGGCGGCTCGCTGGCCGTGCCCGAGAACAAGCAGTGGACGTACGCGACGCTGGCGCTCGGCTCGGCGATGGCCCTGTTCATGTACCCGCACTCGGTCACCGGCGTGCTGGCCAGCAAGTCCCGCAACACCGTGCGCCGGAACATGGCGATCATGCCCGCCTACTCGCTGATGCTCGGCCTGCTGGCGCTGCTCGGCTTCATGGCGATCGCGGCCGGCGTCGGCAAGGGCGACAAGGGCTTCAACACCCAGCTCTCGGTGCCGCAGCTGTTCGAGAACATGTTCCCCGACTGGTTCACCGGCGTCGCCTTCGCCGCGATCGGGATCGGCGCGCTGGTGCCGGCCGCGATCATGTCCATCGCGGCGGCGAACCTGTTCACCCGCAACGTCTACAAGGAGTTCCTGCGGCCCACCGCCACCCCGGCCGACGAGACCCGGGTCGCCAAGCTGGTCTCGCTGCTGGTCAAGGTCGGCGCGCTGGTCTTCGTGCTCGGCATGGACAAGCAGGCGGCGATCAACCTCCAGCTGCTCGGCGGCCTGTGGATCCTGCAGACCTTCGTCTCCATCGTCGGCGGCCTGTTCACCCGCTGGTTCCACCACTGGGCGCTGCTCGCCGGCTGGGCGGCCGGCATGGTCTACGGCACCTGGAAGGCCTACGGGATCGCCAGCCCGAAGACCAAGCACTTCGGCGGGAACGCGGCCGAGATCCCCGGCATCGGCGAGATCGGCTACATCGGGCTCACCGCCTTCGTCCTCAACCTGCTGGTCGCGGTGGTGCTCACGCTGGTCCTGCGCGCTGTCAAGGCGCCCGACGGGCCGGACGAGACCCGGCCGGGCGACTACAGCGCCGAGAGCGGCGACGTGGAGCCGAAGAACGCGCCGGAGCCCGTGGCAGCGCACTGATACGTGCTGTGCGCGCCCTGTGTTCGCGCCGTCCCCTCCGTCAACACTGGAGGGGACGGCGCGATCATATGTATGAACGGCCGCGTGATTTGGGCACCACACCAGGGCACCAACCAGACCGGACCGACAGCCGGCCGGCAACTGATCGACCCACGGGGAGCGGCGGCAATGGCAGAACTCGGCACCACCCTCAACGGCCAGCACCACCACACCGACGGACGGCACCGGACGGCCGCCCCGCACCGGCCCGCCGGTGCCACCGCGGCCCCCGGCCTGTCCTCCGTCCCCTCCGTCCTGATCGCCACCCGCCACGGCGAGTCCACCGCCAACGTCGAGTTCCAGCACGCCGAGGCGGCCGGCGCGCTCAGTGTCCCGATCAGCTGCCGGGACGCGGACATCCCGCTCTCGATGCACGGCCAGCAGCAGGCGCAGGCCCTCGGCCGCTGGTGGGCCGGGCTGCCCAGCGCCGACCGGCCGCGCAGCGTCTGGTGCTCGCCGTACGTGCGCACCGCCGAGACCGCCCGGATCGCGCTCGCCCAGGCGGCCGGCCTCGGCGCCGTGCCGGTCTCGCTCGCCGTCCGCTACGACGAGCGGCTGCGCGACCGGGAACTCGGCGTGCTGGAGATGCTCCCCCGGGCCGCCATCGAGGCCGAGTACCCCGAGGAGGCGGCCCGGCGGCGGAAGATGGGCGAGCTGTACTACCGCCCGCCCGGCGGCGAGTCCTGGGCCGACGTGGCCCTGCGGGTGCGCAGCGTGCTGCGCGACGTCTGCGCCGAGGACGCCGGGCGGCCGGTCCTGCTGGTCGCGCACGACTGCACGGTGCTCATGCTCCGCTACGCGCTGGACCGGCTCTCCGAGGAGCAGCTGACCGCGCTGGAGCCGGTGCGCAACTGCTCCACCAGCCTCTGGCGCGCCGAGGCCGGCCGGCTTCGGCCGGAGCACTGGAACGGCACCGGGCACCTGGAGCACACGGACTGAACCGGCGGGCAGCGGCGCTCAGACCCGGACGGCGACCCTGGCGGCGGGCTCGGCGAAGCAGCGCCGGTAGGCCAGCGGCGTGGTGCCCAGCCGGCGGCCGAAGTGGTGCCGCAGGGTGGCCGCGTTGCCGAAGCCGCAGCGGGCGGCGATCGCGTCCACCGGCTCGCTGGTCGACTCCAGCAGCCGCTGGGCGAACAGCAGCCGCTGCCCGATCAGCCAGCGGTGCGGGGTGGTGCCGGTCTCCTGGTGGAAGCGCCGGGCGAAGGTGCGCGGCGACATGTGGACCCGGGCGGCCAGCTGCTCGACGGTCGACTCCTCGTCCAGGTGGTGGCGCATCCAGTCGAGCAGCGGGGCCAGCGAGTCGCCGTCCCCCTCCGGCAGCGGCCGGCAGACGAACTGCGCCTGCCCGCCCTCCCGGTGCGGGGCCACCACCATCCGGCGGGCGATGCCCCGGGCCACCTCGGCGCCCTGCACCCGGCGGACCAGGTGCAGACAGGCGTCGATGCCAGCCGCCGTTCCGGCGGAGGTGATCACCGGATCGTCGTCCACGTACAGGACGTCCGGCTCGACCGTGGTCCGCGGGTACCGGGCGGCCAGTTCGGCGCTGTACCGCCAGTGCGTGGTGGAGCGGCGGCCGTCCAGCAGTCCGGCGGCGCCGAGCACGAACGCGCCGCTGCAGATGGACAGCACCCGGGCGCCGCGGGCGTGGGCCGCCCGCAGTGCCTCCAGCAGCGGCTCCGGGTACTCCCGGCTGACGGTGGTGGCCGTGACCACCACCAGGTCGGCGGCGGCGAGCCGCTCGGGGCCGTGCGGCACGTCGATGGTGAAACCGGCGTGGGTGCGGTGCGGGCCGGGGCGGGCGCCGGCGATCGCGAAGTCGTAGCCGGGCAGTCCGTCCTCGGTCCGGTCGAGGCCGAACACCTCGCAGGCCACCCCGAGTTCGAAGGGGTGGACCTCTTCCATCACGACCGCGACCACGTTCTTGAGCATGCCGACAGGGTAGCCCCGGCGATGGCAGTTTTTCGATGCATTCGGGCATTCCTGCCACTCGTCCGGCACCGGCGCCGGCGGGAGAGTGGAGACATGGATTCCGACACGCTCGCCAGCGCACTGGCCCTGCTCGGGACGGTCGGCGGATTCGGCCTGCTCGGTGCCCTGATCGGACGCGAGGTGGCCGCGCAGAAGGCCACCGGACGCGACAACTGGCACCGTCAGGGGGGCTACCCCGTCGACCCCGCCCTGCCCGACCGGCTCTACGGCACCATGCCCGCCGCCTCGCTCCGCCCGTCCGCCGACCCCGCCACCGACCCCGTCCGCACCGCCGCCCCGACCACCGCCACCTCCCCCACCGGCGCCGATGCCGGGCCCCCGCTCACCGTCCTCCCCGGCGGCTCCGGCAGACTGGCCGAATGGACATCGTCATCCGCCCGGCCCGGCCCGAGGAGTTCGAGGAAGCCGGCCGCATAACCGTCGAGGCCTTCGTCGGCGACGGCCACACCGCACCCGACGGCGACTACGTCCACCGGCTGCGCGACGCGGCCCGCCGGGCCGAGGAGGCCGAACTCCTGGTCGCGGTCGACTCGGCCGCCGGCACCGTCCTCGGCTGCGTCACCTTCGCGGCCGGCGGCACCACCTGGGCGGACATCGCCACCCCCGAGGAGGGCGAGATCCGGATGCTGGCGACCGCGGCGGCCGCCCGCGGGCGCGGCGTCGGCGAGGCCCTGGTCCGCGCCGCGCTCGCCCGCAGCCGCGAACTCGGCCTGACCGGGATGGCGTTCTCCACCCAGCCGGCGATGACCACCGCCCACCGGATCTACGAGCGGGTCGGCTTCGGTCGCGACCCCGAGCGGGACTGGTCCCCGGTGCCGGGTATCGATCTGATGGTCTACAGCATGGCGTTCTGAGCGTCCGGCCGACGCCGACCGGCCGACTTCCGAGGCCGAGGTTGCGATCCACCATCGGGTATGACGATCGGATTTGGGCGCTGCTAGGATCCGCCGCATGACGACGGGGAACACGCCGGCTGGCTGGTACGACGATCCTTCCGGCCAGCCCAATACGGAACGCTGGTGGGACGGTTCCGCGTGGAGCGGCCGCACCCGGCCGAAGTCCGCGGCCGACGCCGCGACGGTGAGCTCCGGGACCGGCGGCGCCGCCGGTCAGGGCGCGCCGGGCGCGTTCGGTCCCGCCCCCTCGGTCTCCGCGACGCCCACGGTGGTCACGCCCGCCGCCGCGCCGGCCGCGCCGCAGCCGTTCACGCCGACCTCCGTCGTGTTCGAGACCGTCGAGCCCAACACCGGCCGCCGCAAGCTGCTGCTCGGCGTCGGCGCCGTGCTGCTCTCCGTGGTCATGGCCGGCGCCGGCTACGTCGTCGGCAACCGGACCGCCGACAAGGGCACCGCCAAGCAGGCCGGCGCCAGCGCGAGCCCGACCTCCACCGCCGACCCCAAGAGCCCCAACGGCTTCATGGGCGCCACCCTGACCGGCGGTCAGCAGTACCCCGGCGGGAAGCCGGTGACCGGCCAGGAGTCGAAGATGAACTTCCTGCTGCCGGCCGACTGGCAGGTCCAGAGCGACGCCAAGAACCCCACCGACGTGCGCTACGCGGTCTCCCCGTACGCCTGCGTCGGCCACGGCAGCGGTGCCTGCACCCGCGGCCTGGTGGTCCAGAACCTCCGGGTCTTCAACGGCGGCTGGGCCGACCCGAAGTCCATGGTCCTCGGCATGGGCCAGCTGCTCTACAACACCCGCTTCGGCTCCGACGCGCCCACGCCGCCCGAGCCGCTGAAGCAGTCCGCCGTCAAGATCCAGGGCATGGACGGCTACCTGGCGCTCTGGCACGTGCCGATGTCCAGCGGCTCCTCGACCCCCGACGCCTACTGCGGCGTCCTCGAGGTGACCCCGACGGCCGGCGCCACCACCGTGCCGGTGCTGCAGATCTGCCTCGACCAGGCCACCGAGGCCCCGGCCCTGACGCTGATGGACCAGATCGCCAACTCGGTGAAGATCACCCCCTGATTCGGAAACGTCCGGACGAACAGCGTCCGGACGATGTCCCCGCCCCCCGGTGACCCGTCACCGGGGGGTGCCCTTATGCTCACTAGCGGCCATCGGGCCCGTCGCCCACACGGCGGGCACCACGAACGCACCGGCCAGAACGAGGACAACCGAAGCCGCCCCGACCGCGGGACGGCCCACAACGGGGGATTGGGCTGGTGGACTCCACCGACGAACGGACGACGACCAGCGGCGGCCGGCGCGGACGAGGGCGCCACAGCAGGCTCCTCCCCGAGGCCCCGCACGAGCGGCGCGCGACCCGCAGCCAGTCCCGCAACGCCTCGGCCCGGCGCAACTACCTGGCCTGTGCCGAGGCCACCGGCCCGCTGCAGGACGGCGAGGGCGTCGACACCGTCCGCTACCGCGCCGTCTCCTCGCTCGGCGTCAAGGTCGTCCTGACCCTGCTGGTCGCCCTGAACGCGGTGGCCGGCCTGGTGTTCGTCGGCTGGCTGCTGCTGCCCTCGCACATACCCGGGCCGGGCGTCGGCTGGTCCCCGGACTGGCGGGTCAATGTCGCCCGGCTCTGCTTCTGCGCCGTGGTCACCGTCGAACTGGTGCGGCTCGTCCAGAACCTCGCGGTCTGGGTGTTCGCCTTCCGCGCCAAGGACCCGATACCCGTGACCGCCCGGCCCGGCCTCAAGGTCGCGGTGCTCACCACCATCGTGCCGTCCAAGGAGCCGATCGAGATCGTCGAGCAGACCCTCGCGGCCATGCTGGAGATCGAGTACGACGGCGAGGTCGACGTCTGGATCCTCGACGAGGGCGACGACGACCGGGTGAAGGCGATGGCCGCCCGGCTCGGCGTGCACCACTTCAGCCGCAAGGGCCGCCCCGAGTACAACCGGACCGAGGGCGAGTTCCGGGCGAAGACCAAGTCCGGCAACCACAACTCCTGGCGGGCCGAGCACGAGCACAAGTACGACGTGGTGGCCCAGATGGACCCGGACCACGTCCCCCTGCCGTGCTTCCTGGAACGCACCCTCGGTTACTTCCGCGACCCCGACACCGCCTTCGTGGTCGCCCCCCAGGTGTACGGCAACATGTACGACAACTGGGTCGCGCACGGCGCCTCCGTGCAGCAGTACCTCTTCTCCGGTCTGGTCGAGCGCGGCGGCAACGGCATGGACGCCCCGCTGCTGATCGGCACCAACCACCTCTACCGGCCCGCCGCCTGGCAGCAGATCGGCGGCTACCAGGACTCGATCATCGAGGACCACCTGACCAGCATGCGGGTGCAGGCCACCGAGAACCCGGCCACCGGACGCCGCTGGAAGGGCGTCTACACCCCCGACGTACTGGCCGTGGGCGAGGGCCCGACCTCCTGGACCGACTACTTCAACCAGCAGAAGCGCTGGGCGTTCGGCATCTGGGAGATCCTGCTGAAGACCCGGCTGCGCAAGGGCATCCGGCTGCGGACGCGCCAGCGGGTGCTGTACGGGCTGGTCCAGTTCTACTACCCCAGCGTGGCCGTGACCACCGTCCTGGGCAGCCTCGCCACCGCCGTCTACCTGGCCTGCGGGATCACCTCGATCCAGCTCGACACCGTGCTCTGGGCCTCGCTCTGGGGTACCAGCATGGGCAGCTGGTTCCTGCTCTGGCTCTGGCTGCGGCGCTTCAACCTGGCCGCCCACGAGCGGCGCGAGATCGGCATGGCCGGCATGGGCCTGGCCCTGTTCGCCGGACCGGTGTACCTCGCGGCCGCGATCGCCGCGCTGCTGCGCCGCCCGCTGGCCTACGCGGTGACCGCCAAGGGCGACCTGCGCAGTGCCGAGCGGCTGTCGACCTTCCGGCTGCACCTGCTGTGGGCCGCCGTCGCGGCCGGGCTGCTCGCCACGAGCTTCGCCCTGCACCACGGCATCTGGCTGCTGCGGTTCTGGGCGGGCGTCAGCATGTTCACCGGCATCGCGCCGCCGGTCATCTCCTTCGTCAGCGCGCGCCGGGTCGCCCGGGCCGAGCGCCGGGCCGCCGCCGGACTGCCCGCCCCGCGCCGCTCCGACGACGCCGGCGACCACGCCCTCGACGACGCGGACGACGCCGGCGACGAGGCCGAGCCCGTCGGACCGGACGAGGACGGAACAGCCGCGGGAGGCCCCGGGACGGGCCCCGAGCGGGAACTCGCGGAACTGCTGGAGCCGGCCCCGGCCGGCGGCGGCCGGAAGGGCGGTCGCTGATGCTGCGGATCACCGTGCCCAGGATCGTCGGCCTGCTCGCGCTCGCGCTGCTGGCCAGCTACGCCTTCGTGCTGGCGCCGAAGTACAACGCCCGCCACGCGCCCGAGCCGTACGCCTTCTCCGGCAAGGCGCCGACGGCGATGCCGGACTGGCTGGTCGCCGCCCTGGCGGCACCGGCCCCGACCGCCGCCGCGGCTCCCACCGACACCCCCGTCGCCACTCCCGTCGCCACTCCCGCCCCGACGGGCGGCGAGGACGCGGGCAGCCCCGCCCCGGCACCCGTCGAACCGGCCGCGGCCCCGTTCCCGGCACCCGGCGGCGCCTTCATGGGCCTCATGACCAAGGCCGGCCCCTACGACCTCGACCCGGTCGAGGAGTTCGCCACCGCCGTGAAGCACCGGCCGAACGTGCTGGAGTTCTCCGTCGGCTGGTGGGACAAGCGGTTCGACCGCCGGGTCTTCGACACCGTGGCCGAACGCGGCATCATGCCGATGGTCGCCTGGGAGCCCTGGGACTTCCACAAGGAGTCCAAGGTCGACAAGCTCCGCGGCGAACAGCCCGACTACGCGCTGAGCCGCATCATCGGCGGCGAGTTCGACCCCTACATCAAGCAGTGGGCGGAGGGCGTCAAGAGCCTCGGCTACCCGATCGCCCTGCGCTTCGCCCACGAGATGAACGGCTACTGGTACCCGTGGGCCGAGCAGGCCAACGGCAACCGCCGCGGCCAGTACGTGCAGGCCTGGAAGCACGTCCACGACCTCTTCCGGCAGGCCGGCGCCGACAAGGTGGTCTGGGTGTGGAGCCCGAACATCGACTACGAGAACGCCACCTCGCTGGACTCGCTCTACCCGGGTGACGACTACGTCGACTGGATCGGCCTGTCCGGCTACTACGGCACCGTCGGCCTGGAGAAGTACGCCTCCTTCGAGCAGATCTTCGAGCCGACGCTGAAGAAGCTGCGGACCTTCAGCCCGAAGCCCGTGGTGATCACCGAGACCGCCGCCACCGACAGCTCCGGCCAGAAGGCCCGCTGGATCACCGAGATGTTCGAGCAGTTGCCCCGGCACCCGGACATCATCGGCCTGATCTGGTACGAGGCGGTCAAGGAGGTCGACTGGCGGGTCACCGCGTCCACCGCGGCCAGCGCGGCGTACGCCGCCGGGGTCGCCGCGCCCCGGTACGCCGGGCAGTGGACCGTCCGCTCGCAGCCGCTGCTCACCGTGCCGCCGCCCACCACGCCGCCCGCCGCCACGCCCTCGGCGTCGGCCCCGGCGGTGCCCTCGCCGAGCGCCAAGCCGACCGGCGGGACCGGCACCAAGCCGTCCGGGTCCACCGCCCCGAGCCGGAAGCCGGCCACCACCAAGCCCCGGAGCTCCCCGTCGGGCGCCGCCGGATAGCCTCGACCGACCGCGGGCCCGTCCGCCCGCAGGAGGCCGCCGGGGCACCGGCCGGCCCGTACACCGAACACCAGTACCCCGTTGGGAGGCGAAGAGCATGGTCCGCCCGTTCCTGCCCGGCCCCGGGCGTCCCCGGCCGCGCGCCTGGTGGTGGCTCGCGCCCACCGCCCTCCTGGTGCTCTGCCTGTGCGCCGTGCTGATCCCGCGCGAGAGCGCCCCCTCGACCGCCGCCGTCGCCCCGCCCCCGCCGCCGCTGACCTCGGCGGAGCCGGGCGAACTGTGCTCCACCGCGCAGAACCGCTACCCCTCGCAGCCGGTGGACTCCGGGCGCTACGTCATCAATCCCAACGAGTGGAACGCCACCGGCGGCCTGTGCGTGCACGGCGGCAACGACAGCGCCGCCTTCGCCGTCACCCGCAGCGCCGTCGCCCGGGGCAACCTCACCGACCCGGCCCGCGGCCCCGGCGCCTACCCCCACATCAGCACCCCGCTCGGCAACGACGGCGTCAGCCCGCTGCCCATCGCCGTCGACAACCTGCGGTACGCGACCAGCACCTGGCGCACCACCCAGGTGGACGGCGGCGTCTGGAACGCCTCCTACGACCTCTGGTACAGCACCACCCGGGGCAGCTGCTCGTTCACCGAGAGCGCCGAGGTGATGATCTGGCTGCGCGGCAACGGCACCTCGCCGTTCGGCAAGCAGTCCGGTGAGCTGCGCAGCGGCGGCCAGGCCTACCGGGTGTACGAGGCGCCGAAGAAGAGCAGCCACACCCTGATCACCTACGAGGCGGCCTCCGCCACCAATGTCGTCACCGACCTCGACCTGCGCGCCTTCACCCGCGACGCGGTCCAGCGCGGCTACGTGCCGGCCGGCTCGTACCTGTGCGCCGTCCAGGCCGGCTTCGAGATCTGGGAGGGCGGCGCGGGCCTCGGCACCGACGTGTTCTCGTTCGAGGTCGCCGCGGGCCGCCCGAGCGGCGCGGTCACCTCCGCGGTGCCCGGCTACTGCCTGGACAGCCGGGTGGCCGGCGACCCGGCCGCGGTCGGCGCCGCCACCTGCGACGGCTCCCCGGCGCAGAGCTGGACCATGGGCGAGGACGGCTCGGTCGGCCAGGCCGGACGCTGTCTGGAGGACCCGGACCTCGGGTTCCCGGTCCTCACCGGCTGCACCCGCAGACCCGACCAGCGGTGGCGCGCCACCGACGGCGGGCAGCTGATCAACGAGGACTCCGGGAAGTGTCTGGAGAACCCCGCGACCGGCCCCACGGGCACCGGGAACGGCCCCCAGGTGCGGATGCGGCTGTGCGCCACCAAGCCCGCCCAGGAGTGGCACAGGCCGCTCTGAGGGGCGCCGAAAGCCCCCGCAGCCTATCGCAACCGACCCGCGACACGCAGCCTCGCGACACTACATGTGGGGCTTCGTCGGACGAGCGCCACTAGATGTATGCTCACTCCTGCTGTCGAAGCAGGGGAACCCGGTGCGAATCCGGGACTGCCCCGCAGCGGTGTGCGGCCGCCTCCCCAGGGAGCCCGCGAGTCCGAGTACCTGCCGACGGCGTGCCGGCGCCTCCCCGCAGAGGCCATGCGCACCAGCACCATTTCCGGGCCTCGCGGGCGGGCCGGGGACGAATCGCGCGCGACGCCCACGGGCCCGCGCGGCGTACTCCCCTGCCCGAACGGCCCGGCCCCCGATCCACCGCCGTCGACCGCCGCCAGGAGAGAAGCGCCTTGACCACCGCTGCCTCAGTCGTCCTGCCCGCCCAGGGTTCCAGCTCCGTCCCCGCCGACCCGACGGTCGCCGATCCCGGCGGTGCGCTCCTGCGCCTTCTCACCGACCGCAGCGCCGACCTCCCCCAGGTGGACCCCGGTCATGTCGCCGCCGCCGCGCTCCGCGGCCGGCACGCCGGCTCGGACTTCGCCGAGCTGCGCGGACTGGCCGTCGACGCCGCCGCGTCGATGATCGCCGAGGACCCCCAGTACTCCAAGCTCGCGGCCCGACTGCTCGCGCTGGAGATCGTCGACGAGGCGGCGACCCAGCAGGTGGTCTCGTTCTCCACCTCGATCGCCGTCGGCCACGCCGAGGGCCTGATCGGTGACACCACCGCCGCCTTCGTCACCAAGCACTCCGCCACCCTGGACGCGCTGATCGACGCCAAGGGCGACGACCGCTTCGAGTACTTCGGTCTGCGCACCGTCCAGAGCCGCTACCTGCTGCGCCACCCGATCACCCGCAAGGTCGTCGAGACCCCGCAGCACTTCCTGCTCCGTGTCGCCTGTGGCCTGGCGGTCGGCGACACCGAGCAGTCGGTGCGCGAGGTGGCCGAGCTGTACCGCCTGATGAGCCGGCTGGAGTACCTGACCTCCTCGCCGACCCTCTTCAACTCCGGCACCCGGCACCCGCAGATGTCCAGCTGCTACCTGCTGGACTCGCCGCTGGACAACCTGGACTCGATCTACTCCCGCTACGCGCAGATCGCCCGGCTGTCCAAGCACGCCGGCGGCATCGGCCTGTCCTACTCCCGGATCCGCTCCCGCGGCTCGCTGATCCGCGGCACCAACGGCAAGTCCAACGGCATCGTGCCGTTCCTGCGCACCCTCGACTCCTCGGTCGCCGCCGTCAACCAGGGCGGCCGCCGCAAGGGCGCGGCCTGCGTCTACCTGGAGACCTGGCACGCGGACATCGAGGAGTTCCTCGAGCTGCGCGACAACACCGGTGAGGAGGCGCGCCGCACCCACAACCTGAACCTGGCGCACTGGATCCCGGACGAGTTCATGCGCCGGGTCAACGCCAACGCCGACTGGTCGCTGTTCTCCCCCGCCGACGTCCCCGAGCTGGTCGACCTGTGGGGCGCCGAGTTCGACGAGGCGTACCTGAAGGCCGAGCTGGCCGGCAAGGCCGTCCGCACCATCCCCGCGCAGACCCTCTACGCCCGGATGATGCGCACCCTGGCGCAGACCGGCAACGGCTGGATGACCTTCAAGGACGCCTCCAACCGCGCCGCCAACCAGACCGCGCTGCCCGGCCGCACGGTGCACAGCTCCAACCTCTGCACCGAGATCCTGGAGGTCACCGACGACTCCGAGACCGCGGTCTGCAACCTCGGCTCGGTCAACCTCGGCGCCCACGTCGCCGCCGGCGCCACCGCCGCCGACCTGCTGAACGCGATGGACTGGGACCGGCTGGACGCCACCGTGCGCACCGCCGTCACCTTCCTCGACCGCGTGGTGGACATCAACTTCTACCCGACCCCCGAGGCCGGTGCCTCCAACTCCCGCTGGCGCCCGGTCGGCCTCGGCGTGATGGGCCTGCAGGACGTCTTCTTCCAGCTGCGGATCGACTTCGACTCGGCCGAGGCCAAGAACCTCTCCACGCTGATCGCCGAGCGCATCATGCTCACCGCCTACGAGCGCTCCGCCGACCTGGCCGAGCAGCTGGGCCGGCACGAGGCGTACGAGGAGACCCGCGCCGCCCGCGGCGAGCTGCACATCGACCACTTCCCGAGCGCCGCGCCCGAGTGGGCCGACCGCTGGGAGTCGCTGCGCACCCGGATCGCCACGACCGGCCTGCGCAACTCGCTGCTGCTGGCGATCGCGCCGACCGCCACGATCGCCTCGATCGCCGGCGTCTACGAGTGCATCGAGCCGCAGGTGTCCAACCTGTTCAAGCGCGAGACCCTCTCCGGCGAGTTCCTCCAGGTCAACCCGTACCTGGTGCGCGAGCTCAAGGAGCTCGGCGTCTGGGACCAGCAGACCCGGGACGCGCTGCGCGACGCCAACGGCTCCGTGCAGGAGCTCGGCTGGCTGCCCGAGGAGGTCCGCTCGCTGTACCGCACCGCCTGGGAGCTGCCGCAGCGCGCGCTGATCGACCTGGCCGCCGCCCGGATGCCGTACATCGACCAGAGCCAGTCGCTGAACCTGTTCATGGCCGCGCCGACCATCGGCAAGCTCAGCTCGATGTACGCCTACGCGTGGAAGGTCGGTCTGAAGACCACCTACTACCTGCGCTCGCGCCCGGCCACCCGGATCGCCCAGGCCGCCTCGGGTGCCGCCCGCGCCGCCGCGCCGGTGACGGTGACGGCCGACACGATCCCGGTCGGCACCCCGACCCTCACCCCCGAGGAAGAGGCCGCGCTGGCCTGCTCCCTGGAGAACCCCGAGTCCTGCGAGGCGTGCCAGTAATGTCCGACGACCGCGAGAAGATGCTGCTCGACCCCGGGTTCGAGCTGACCCTGCGCCCGATGCGCTACCCGTCGTTCTACGACCGGTACCGCGACGCCATCAAGAACACCTGGACGGTGGAGGAGGTGGACCTGCACTCGGACGTCGCCGACCTGGCGAAGCTGAGTGAGGGCGAGCGGCACATGATCGGCCGGCTGGTCGCGTTCTTCGCGACCGGTGACTCGATCGTCTCCAACAACGTGGTGCTGAGCCTGTACAAGCACATCAACTCCCCGGAGGCGCGGCTGTACCTGAGCCGTCAGCTGTTCGAGGAGGCTGTGCACGTCCAGTTCTACCTGACGCTGCTGGACACCTACCTTCCGGACCCGGAGGACCGCAACGCGGCCTTCGCGGCGGTGGAGAACATTCCGTCGATCCACCAGAAGGCCCAGTTCTGCTTCAAGTACATGAACGCGGTCGACCACATCGACTCGCTGCAGACCAAGGACGACCGGCGGGCGTTCCTGCTGAACCTGATCTGCTTCGCGGCGTGTGTCGAGGGGCTGTTCTTCTACGGCGCGTTCGCGTACGTGTACTGGTTCCGGAGCCGGGGTCTGCTGCACGGTCTCGCGACCGGGACCAACTGGGTGTTCCGCGACGAGTCCATGCACATGGACTTCGCGATGTCGGTGGTCGACACCGTGCGCGAGGAGGAGCCGGACCTCTTCGACGAGAAGATGGCCCAGCAGGTGACGGAGATGCTGGAGGAGGCCGTCGAGGCCGAGCTCCAGTTCGCCCAGGACCTGTGCGGCGAGGGTCTGCCGGGTATGAACACCGCGTCGATGCGGGAGTACCTCCAGGCGGTGGCCGACCAGCGTCTGGCGCGGCTGGGGATGCCGATCCGGTACGGATCGACGAACCCGTTCGGCTTCATGGAGCTCCAGAACGTGCAGGAGCTGACCAACTTCTTCGAGCGCCGG
The DNA here is from genome assembly GCF_000966955.1 of Streptomyces sp. NRRL S-495. NCBI lineage: Bacteria > Bacillati > Actinomycetota > Actinomycetes > Kitasatosporales > Streptomycetaceae > Streptomyces > Streptomyces sp. NRRL S-495. The sequence continues at coordinate 20,573 of NZ_JZWY01000119.1, read as the reverse complement.
GTGTCGGCGTACCAGGTCGCGGTCGAGGGCTCGGTCGCCTTCGACGACGACTTCTAAGAAGCAGAAGAACTGATAGAGGTGCCCCGCACGGCCACAGCCCGTGCGGGGCACCTCTGTTGTTTCAGCCGGTCGGAAACTCCCCGCCCCTTACCGCTCCCACGAAGGCTGCCCACGCATCCGCGGGGAACATCAGCGCGGGCCCGTCCGGGTCCTTGGAGTCACGGACTGCCATACCGCCCAGCACCAAAGGCCCGGTCTCCACACAGTCGTTCGCCTGGGCGCTGTAACTGCTCTTGCGCCAACCAGCTCCGACGATCATGGCGGGAACGACCTCCGCTACCTCAACGCAGTCGCTCTGCGCACCCGAGTAGGACGACTTGTGCCACCCGAGTCCGGCAGCGGACGCAGACAGCAGGAACATACTCGCCATTTCTAGACCTTGTCCTTTGCGCGCTCGATGAGTGCGACCGATTCGGTGCGCGGCAGCGATTCCGCCAGGGCACGGCGGAACAGGTTGGTGTACTTGAACACTTCCTCCGGCTCCTCGATGTAGAGCGTGCTGAGGAGACTGTCGACGTAGACCACGTCCGTCTCCGTCGCTTCGGGGAAGCTCAGGATCGCGACAGGTCCGAAGAGCGCGGCATGAACGTCAGACTCCTCCGGCAGGACCTGGATGTTGATGTTCGGCTGATCGGCACTCGCCACCAGGAAATCGAGCTGTTCCCGCATGACCGACCGGCCACCGATCCGGTGTTTCAGCACGGATTCCGAGAGGACTACCCACATCCGCAGTGGAGCCTCCCGCGTCAGTACTGCACGTCGCTCCTGACGAACCTTCGTGAGCCGCTCGACCTGCTCCGGAGTCGCATCCTCTATCTGGGCACGGACCACCGCGCGCGTGTAGTCCTCCGTCTGCAGCAGCCCCGGCACCAGAAACGTCTGGATGCTGTACATGTCCGACGCATCGGATTCCAGCGCGATGAAGTCGGCATAGAGCGGCGACAGTGTGTCCGAGTACCGATCCCACCATCCGCGCAGACGCCCCTCGCGCGATAGGGCCTCCAGCCGACTTCGCGTCGCCGGCTCCGCTACCCCGTACAGATCAAGCAGCAGCCGAAGATCCACCAGACGGATACCCGACTGCGCGGCCTCGATTCGGCTGATCTTGCTCTCGGCGCAGGCAAGTTGCCTGGCCGACTGGGCGATCGTCAGATCCGCTTCTGTCCGCATCTCCTTGAGCGTTCGGGCCAGCCGCCGCTGCCGAACGGTCGGATTCCGGTTCACGGGCACCGTCGCGACCTCCCCACTTCTGTGATCTGCCAGTCTGCCCTCCCCTGCCATCCGTCAACAATCTTTGATCACTTCCAAAGTGGGGACTTGCACCTTAGAAGTCGCCAGGAGCATGCTACTCAACGTAGTCCGCCATATGACACAAGGTGATCATGGCGGATCGGCACCCGTGCATTCCCATGCCTTCTTCAGCCGTCTTCACCCCACGCCCCTCGGAGGTGGCCCCGCCATGCCTGAAACCGTCTCCGCCACTCCCCCCTCCCCCGCCGAACACACCTGCTGGCTCCCCCGCCACCGGAAGTCCCCCGGCGCGGCCCGCCGGGAGCTGCGCTCCTTCCTCGCCGACCACCCCGACAGCGAAAACCTGCTCCCGACCGGCGAGTTGCTGCTCTCCGAGCTGGTCACCAACTCCGTCCAGCACGCCCGCACGGCCCGGGGGCGCCTGATCCAGATCCGCTTCGGCCTCGCCGACAGCCTCCTCCGCATCGAGGTCCACGACGCCGACAGCGAGAAGCCCGCCCTCCGCGACGCCTCGGACTCCGACGAGGCCGGCCGAGGGCTGCTCCTCGTCCACGAGTTGGCCGCCCAGTGGGGCTGCTGCCCCCGCGCCGGCGGCATCGGCAAGTTCGTCTGGTGCCACATCTCCGCCGAGGCGGCCGCCTGAGGCACGCGCCCCCGCCCGGGCCGCCGGGCGGGGGCGCCTCTTTCGCGCCTGGCGACCCCTCACGCCGCCCGTCCGGATGAACTCCCGGGCCGCACCGGCGACATGCGTCCGTACACGACCCGCCCCCGACTACGGTCCGCCGCACAGCCGAACGAAAAGGGGCCCCACCGTGACGACCGGAATCCGCGACTACGAGAGCGACGCGATCGTCCAGCTCATGAACATGGCGGAGGAGGACTGGACCGAACAGGAACTCAAGGACGCGCTCCAGCGCGCCATCATGCTGGAGCTCTCCACCATCCCGCCCTACGCCACCGCGCTGTGGTCGATCACCGACCCGGACAACAACAAGCCGGTCCGGCACACCATCCGCGAGATCGTCTTCGACGAGATGTCGCACTTCGGCCTCGTCTGCAACATGCTCACCAGCATCGGCGGCACCGTCGTCCTCACCGACCCCGCCACCGTCCCCAAGTACCCCGGTGAGCTGCCCGGCGGCGTCAACCCCGGGCTGGAGGTCTACCTCAGCGGCCTGACCCGCGAGTCGGCCGCCCTCTTCGCCGACATCGAGAAGCCCGAGCACCCGCTCGCCTTCGCCACCGACGGCAACACCATCGGCGCCTTCTACCAGCGCATCGCCAATGTCTTCCCCAAGTTCGCCGACCTGCTCACCGGGCGCCAGCAGGTGACCTTCCCGCTCGGGTCGGGCCACGGCGCCGGCAACAACATCGTCGCGATGAACACCATCGACGACGTCCTGGGCGCCATCCACATCATCCAGAGCCAGGGCGAGGGCACCGACGCCTCCCCGGAGAACCCCTTCCCCGGCGCCCCGGGCGAACTCGCCCACTACTACGCCTTCAAGGAGATCGCCGTCGGCAAGAAGCTCGTCCGCGACGAGCAGACGGGGAAGTACGACTTCATCGGCCCCGACGTCCCGCTGCCCGGCACCTCCCCCGTCGCCCGCGTCCCGCGGGGCGGCTGGGCCAACTCCCCGGGCAACGAGCCCGACGCCACCACCGCTGACCTCCTGCACACCTTCAACCAGCAGTACAGCGAGATGCTGCACGCCCTCGAAGACGCGTGGGGCCCCACCGGGGCGGACATCTTCCCGGCCATCGGCCTGATGGGCGATCTGCGCCGCACCGCCCAGAAGATCAACGGCGTCAAGCTCCCCGCCGACCCCCGCTTCACCTACGGCCCGGAGTGGTTGTTCGTCCAATAGCCCGCGAACAGCGCGAAGGCCGGTGCGGGCGCCCTGCCCGCACCGGCCTTCGCCGACTTCCGTGCTCCGACTACACGTTCGGGACGGTCGCGTAGCGCGGCGTGCCCTCGCCCATCTGCTTCAGCGCGTCCTTGCGGTCGCGCTTCGACAGCTTGTCGATGTAGAGGAAGCCGTACAGGTGGTCGGTCTCGTGCTGGAGGCACCGGGCGAAGAAGCCGGTGCCCTCGACGCGGATCGGGTTGCCGTCCTTGTCCTGGCCGGTCACCGCGGCGTACTCGGGGCGGGGCAGCTCGGCGTAGGCGGTCGGCACCGACAGGCAGCCCTCGTTGCCGTCGTCCAGGACCCGCTGGCGGTCCTTGGGGAACTCCTCCAGCACCGGGTTGATCATGTGCCCGATGTGGCGCACGCCCTCGTCGTCCGGGCAGTCGTAGACGAAGACCTTGAGGTCGACGCCGATCTGGTTGGCGGCCAGGCCCACGCCCTCCGCCGCGTACATCGACTGGAACATGTCGTCGATCAGTGCGGACAGCTCGCCGTCGAAGGCGGTCACGTCCTTCACCTCACGGTGCAGCACGGGGTTGCCGAAGACCGTGATCGGACGCGCGGTGCCCTTGGTCAGGTCCGGCTCCGATCCGACCACCTTCACGGGCGCCTCGGGCGCCGCCCCCTCCACGTCGTGCTCGTGCTCGTGGTCGTGCTGCTCGGCCATGTCTTCCGCTTCCATAGGTCTACGCGTACCTCACCAGGGTACTCAGCAGACCTCTTCGAGATCCCGGTACGCCCGGGTCCCGGGGGCGGCCGCCGCCCAGCGGTCCAGCAGGGTCCGCACCAGGTGCGCGGGCGCGGCGATCCCGCACTCGCGTTCGGCCAGCCAGGACATCCCGCCCGCGCCCGGACTCAGATGGCTGAGGTGGCCCGGGTGCGCGGCGTCCCCGTCGTCGTGCGGGTCGTGGTGGGCGGTGTGCCCGTCGTCCGTGGCCATCCGGCTCTCCGAACAGGCCCGGCACAGCAGCCGCACCGAGGACGTCCAGTCCTCGGCCGCGTAGCCGGCGTCCGCGACCAGCCGCTCCAGCGCGTCCCGGTCCGCCTCGGTCGCCGCCTGGAGCAGCACCACGTAGGTCGGCACCGGTGACGGCGCCCACAGCTCGATCTCGTCGAACACCGGGTACGCCACCCCGTCGGTGACCCGCTCCCCGTGCGGGGCGCCGTCGTGCAGCACCACCTCGCCCCAGCGTCTGCCGGAGGACGGCAGCGGGATCGACAGCACCTCGATCCGGGCCGGGTCCAGCCGTCGGCCCCACACCACCTCGGACTCGCCCTCCGGGGAGAGCCGCACCGGGGTGGTGCCCAGGTCCAGGCTGACCGGGCCGTCGCCGTGCGCGTTCGGGCCGCCCGGCAGCCGCAGCCCGTACGCCTGCCAGGCCCGGCGGGCCAGCGGCCAGTCCTGCAGCGCGGTCGCGGTGATGCCGAGGTTCCACCAGTCGGGGGCGCCCTGCTCGCGGTCCAGCAGCGCCACCGCCCGCAGCCCGGCGGCCCGGGCCTGCTCCCAGTCGCGGCGGAACTTGTGCAGCAGCGCCAGGTTGAACCACGAGTCCGACAGCCACGGCTCCAGGTCGGCCGCCATCACCAGCAGCGCGCCGGCGTCCTCGTAGCGTCCGTCGCCGATCAGCGTGAATGCCCGATCGGTCGTCTGCCGCCAGGTGGCGGACGGCCGGTGCCGTGCCCGGTGGAAGATCCTCACGTTCGTCCCTGCCGTCGTCGTCCGCTCAAGTCCCGCGTCCGCTCCCGTGTCCGCTCCCGCGTCACGGGCCCGGCGCCCCGGGTCGGTGTTCCACGCTACGACCGCATCCAACCACGACGGCCGCCGCCCGCGCTCCCCACCGCCGAGGTTGCCCGTAACCGGCCCCCACCCCAGCCTGCCCGCCCCGCCCCGGCTCCTCAACCCCGGGCCGGACCTGGCCGGCCCGGGCTCCCGCCCGCTCCGCGCCCGCCCCGCGCGCGCCGCGCCGCCACCCGACGAGCGCCCGCGGACGCCCGCGAGCGCCCCCGCGGCACCCCTCCCGGCGGACCTGCCGCCCCGGGCCGCCGACCGCCCCGCCCTCAGCCGCGGACCCGGACCAGCGCGTCCACCACCCGGGCGTCGTACAACCGCCCCCGCCCCAGCCGCAGCGCCTCCAGCACCTCCAACCGGCCGACCGCCTCCCCCAGCCCGCGCCCCCGGGCCGCCGTCAGCAGGTCGTCGTGCGCGTTCGCCACCCGGATGATCCGCGCCGCCAGCGGCACCGCCCGCCCGCCGCCCTCCGGCCCGGGGTGCGGATCGGCCAGCCGGGCGACCTGCTCGGCCACCTGCCGGGGCACCCCGGTGCGCCGGATCACCTCACTGCCCAGCCGGGCGATCCGCTGCTGTTCCTCGTCCGGCAGCAGCGCCGTCGCCCCGCCCGGCACCGGCTCCACCAGCGACAGCTGCCCCACGTCGTGCATCAGCGCCGCGTACTCCAGGAGGGCCAGCTCCCGGGTGCCCAGGCCCAGCTCCCGGCCGACCGCGCAGGCCGTGTCGGCCACCCGGCGGGCGTGCCCCGGCGGCGTGTAGCCCGCCACCTCGGTGGCCTTGGCCAGACTGGCGATGGTCTGCCCGGTGGTGGCCCGCACCGCCGCCGCCCGCCGGAACGACACCTGCGCCAGCAGCAGCGGCGCGCAGAACAGCGGCAGCGCCCACAGGCCCACCTCCCCGGCGGCCAGGCTGACCAGCATCCCGGTGGCCGCGATCGCCGAGCCGATCCCGAACAGCGAGCGCAGCTCGTCCTCCAGCCCGGCCGGGAACCGCAGCCCGCTGCGGGCCCGCCGCAGCACCGCCGCCAGCACCGCGTCGCACAGCGCGGCCAGCGCGGCCACGGCGGTCAGGAACGCCCCGTACGCCGGGCCGTCGGCGGAGAACCGGTCCACCACCCCGCTGTTGTAGAGCGGCTGGAACACGGCGGCCGCGAACGCCGCCCCGAGCAGCCGCCGCGCCGCGCCGTCCCGGCGGGCCCGCTCCCGCCAGGGCGCCCGCACCCGCCGGCGGACCCCGTGCCTCGGCCCCAGCGCCGGCGCCAGCGCCCCGGGCAGCAGCGCCAGCAGCAGGCCCGCGCCGGTCACCGCCACCACCTGGAGCACCCCGTGCCCGGTCGGCAGCCCGCGCAGCGGACCGAGCAGCGCGTACGCCAGCGCCCCCGCCGCCCCGATCGGCGCCTGCTCGCGATCGCCCGGAAGGGTGATCCGGACGCACTCGCCCAGCGCGATCAGCAGCATGAACGCCAGCGCCACCCCGGGCGCGGACAGCCCCCGCACCGCGACCGCCCCGAAGGACGCGGCCAGCAGCGCGAGCGCCACTCCGTGCACCGCGCACACCACCCCGGCGCACCCCTCGGAGTCCCCGCCGCGCCCGGCGCCCGCCGTCGGACCCGCGCCCCGCCGCGCGCTCACGACGGCCCGGCCGTCGGCACGGAGCCGCCGCCCTGGGCGGGCACCCCGCGCGGCGCGGCCCGGACCGGCTCGGGGACGCCCAGCGGGATGTCCGGCACCGCCCTGATCGTGTCGGGCGGCGGCAGCACCGGCTGCCAGTCGTGCACGGCCAGCGCGTCGACCAGCGCCCGCACCATCACCGGGTCGAACTGGCTGCCCGAGCAGCGCTCCAGCTCGGCGACCGCCTCGGTGACCGGCCGCCCGCGCCGGTAGGAGCGGGTGGAGGTCATCGAGTCGAAGGCGTCGGCGACCGAGATGATCCGGGCGAACTCGGGGATCTGCTCCCCCGCCAGCCCGCTCGGGTAGCCGCGCCCGTCCATCCGCTCGTGGTGGTGCAGGATCCCCGCGTGCGCCTCGCCGAGGAAGGCGATCCCGCGCACCAGCTCGTAGCCGTGCACCGGGTGCACCTCGACCGCCCGCCGCTCGGCCTCGGTGAGGGGACCGTTTCTGCGGAGCAGTTCGGTGGCGACGCCGAGCTTGCCGACGTCGTGCAGGACGCCCGCGTACCGCAGGGTGCGCAGCCGCTCGGCCTCCATGCCGAGCTGACCGGCGATCAGCACCGAGGCCCGGCCGACCCGTTCGCTGTGGCCCCGGGTGTACGAGTCCTTGATCTCCACCGCCTGGACCAGCGCCTGGACGGTGGCCTGGTGGGCGTCGCGCTCCCGGTGCCCCTGGGCGAACACCCATGCCGAGATGGACAGCGGCAGCAGGGCCAGCAGCGCCGCGAACGCGCCGTACGGCCCCTGCCACAGCACCGCCACCATCAGCCCGCCGGCCGCGTGCACCAGCACCGGCAGACCGGGAACGGCGGCCGCACGGCGATGGTGTGCCGGGGGACGGTGCGCCGAGGGGCGCCGGGGGCCCTCGGCCAGCAGCCGCATGGCGCCCACCAGCACCCCGTTGACCAGGCAGAACGCGGCGAGCGCGGCGCACCCGGGCAGCAGTGCGGCGGGGAACCGGGAACCGAGCAGCAGCTGCGGGCCGGCCAGCCGGTGGAACACCACCGAGGCCACGAAGGCCGACAGCGCGAGCTGCGAGCCGTTCCACACCTGGCGGCGCCGGCAGGTCGGCTCGGCGGCGCCGAGCAGCGCGGCCGGGGCCGCGACCAGCGCGGCGGCGGCCGGCGGCAGCATCAGCACCCCGGCGAACAGCACCGGGAAGAAGGCGTTGACATCGGGCCGGGCCGGCGGGCGGCCGTGCGGCCGCGGACGGCGCAGCAGCAGCCGGACCAGGCGCAGGCAGGGGCTGGGCAGCCCCTGGGCGAGCGACTCCCAGCAGCCGTGCAGGAAGGCCAGCAGTCCGACCTTCGGCCAGTCCACCGGGGCGCCCAGCCAGTGCGCCCCGGCCACCGGGGGGAGCGGCAGCAGCGGCAGCAGGCAGCAGAGCGCCGCCACCGGCACCGCCACGAGGTAGCCCGCGGCGCCCTGCGGCAGGTCCGTGTCCACGCTGTCGGTAGCGATCTCGACCTCCCCGCGTCCTGGCCCGCGCCGTCCTGGCCCGTCGGCCGGTCGCACGCCGGAAGGGCGGCGGACGGGCGACGGTGAGCGTCCGTCAGGAGGATAGGGCGCCACTCCGGCACGGGGACGCATGATCGCGCAATGCCGCTGCTGGCACACCACCAACTCACTCGAACGAGTGACGGCGCATCCGAGTGGAAGGGGCGCGGACACGGAGCGGCCCCGGAAGCGGATGCTCCCGGGGCCGTCCCGATGTACGCCGTTCGCCGTGCGACGCGCCGCGCTAGCCGCCGGCCGCCGCCTGTGCGGCACGGTCCGGATCGGCGCACCTCGATCGTCGTCTCGACCGAGACCACCAGCGCCTCGCCCGTCCGCTGCCCGGCCCGGATCGAATCGATCCTGGCCAGCACCTTGCCGCGCAGATCGGCCGGGGTGTCGTCGCAGCCGCAGGAACGCTTGATCAGCGCCTTGATCGCCTGCTCCAGCCCGTACTGCTTCAGGCAGGGCGAGCACTCCTCGAAGTGCACCCGCAGCTTGTCGCAGTCGCCCTCGGCCATCTCGTTGTCGAGGAATTCGTAGAGGTGGTCGAGGACCTCGCCACACTCGGTGTCGTGCGGATCGCCGCAGCTCATGAACCCGAGCCCTTCGCTTCCTGCCCTGCCCCGCTACCGGCCGGGACCAGCCCGCGCTCGCGGGCGTAGTCCTCCAGCATGCCGCGCAACTGACGGCGGCCGCGGTGCAGTCGGGACATCACCGTACCGATGGGAGTACCCATGATGTCCGCGATCTCCTTGTACGCAAAGCCCTCGACGTCCGCGAGATAGACGGCGATGCGGAACTCCTCCGGAATGGCCTGGAGGGCGTCCTTCACATCACTGTCCGGAAGGTGGTCCAGGGCCTGGGTCTCCGCCGAGCGCAGACCGGTCGACATGTGCGACTCGGCCCGGGCCAGCTGCCAATCCTCGATCTCCTCCGCGGCGGTGCGCTGGGGCTCCCGCTGCTTCTTGCGGTACGAGTTGATGAACGTGTTGGTGAGGATGCGGTACAGCCAGGCCTTGAGGTTGGTGCCCTCGCGGAACTGGTGGAAGGACGCGTACGCCTTGGCGAACGCCTCCTGGAGGAGGTCCTCCGCATCGGCCGGGTTGCGGGTCATCCGCAGCGCCGCCGAGTACATCGGGTCCAGGTAGCCCAGGGCGTCGCGCTCGAAGCGCTCCCGCCGGGCCTCCTCGGTCTCCTCGGCCGACACCCGGAAGGTGTCCTCACCGATCGCCTCGGCCAGCTCCTCACCGGTGAGCGCCTCGCCCGTGGGCAGGCTCTCGTCCGGGCCCCGGCCCGGCTCGGCCTCGTGCTCGGTCCCGACGACCGGACCCACCTCCTCGGCATGACGGACACGGCCCACGGCGGGCCGCCCCGAAAGCGAGGATATCGGGCCGACGGGCTTCTCGCCCGCGGCGATCCAGTCCGACCAGGAGGGCACGAACGCCGACTCGGCCTCGTGCTGCTCAAGCCGCTCGGGGCACGCGATCGAACCCATCTGCCCTGCCTTCCACCGGGACTCATGCTGACAAGGGCGTCAACCACGCCGGCCCCGCGCGCATTCCCGGCCCCCACGGGCGGATCCGCGCCACCTCCGCGCGGCCCGCCGCACGCCGCGCGCACCGCCTGTCCGCACCGCCCGCCGGGTCCGCCTCACACCAGCCGCAGCACCCAGTCCCCCACCGCGGCGACGATCAGCTCCAGCAGTTCCTCCTGCCCCACCGGCGCCCGCTTCGGCACCTCGAAGCCGTGGTTGCCGTACTCCAGCGCCACCAGCTCGTGCGAGGCCGGCAGCTCCGGGAACTCGGCCGGACCGCCGAACGGGTCCGTCGCCCCCTGCACCACCAGCGTCGGCAGCCCCGAACCCAGCAGTTCGTCCGCCCGGCTGCGCTCCGGCTTCCCCGGCGGGTGCAGCGGGAACGCCAGCGCCACCACCCCCACCGCCCCGGTCGCCGCCCCGGTCCGGCAGGCCACCCGCGCGCCCGCGCTGCGGCCGCCCACCACCAGCGGCGGACCGGCCGCCACCAGCCGCTCGGCCACCGGCGTCCACCCGGTGTCCAGGGTGCGCGGCGCGGGCGCCACCTTCTTCCCCGCCACCCGCCACGGCTGCTCCACCAGCGCCACCGACACCCCCCGGGCCGGCAGTCCGGCGGCCAGCGCCGCCAGGTCCCGCGCCTCGATCCCGCCGCCGGCGCCGTGGCCCAGCGCCAGCACCGCCCGGGGCGCGGCCGCCGGGTGCAGGGTGATCCGGGCGTCCCCGGCGGGCGTGGGCACGAGCTCCCGGGTGACGGGGGCGGGGTCGGCGGTCACGGCGACTGCGGTCCTCTCGGATCGGCGGCGGCACGCCCAAGCGTGCGCGCGCGGGTCGGAACAAGCGCGGGGATCAGAACAGCGTGGGGTCAGAACGGCGTGGGGTCAGAACAGCGTGGTCTCGTACTCGACCTCGACATAGGGCTCGGTCAGCCCGGCGTGGTTGTTGCGGATGCTGCCGACGTCCGGCGACACCGGCGTCGCCCGCAGCACGCCCGGCGGCGGGGGTATCAGCAGCCGCCGCAGCTCCGGTGCCTCCCCGTCGTCGAGCCCCGGGTCCAGCCAGGCGTCGAACGACCCCGGGTCCAGGAACAGCGGCATCCGCTCGTGGATCGGCGCCAGCAGCTCCTCCGCCTCCGTCGTCACCACGGTGAACGTCACCAACCAGCCCTCCGGGTGGTCCGAGGGCACCGCCCGGTTGCGCCAGAACTCGTACAGCCCCGCCAGCGCGAGCGGCGCGCCGTCCGCCCGGGACACGAAGAACGGCTTCTTCTTCGGTCGGCCCCGCTCCGCCGGCACCGTCTGCCACTCGTAATAACCGTCCACCGGCAGGATGCACCGGCGGGCCGCGAACGCCTGCCGGTAGGAGGGCTTCTCGTGCACCGTGTCCGAACGGGCGTTGATCATCTTCACCGCCGACTCCGGTGACTTCGCCCACTGCGGCACCAGCCCCCAGCGCAGCGCCCGCAGCTGCCGCACCGGCCGCGCCGCCCCCTTCGGCAGCCGCTCCAGCACCACCAGGGCGCTCTGGGTGGGGGCGACGTTCCAGCTCGGGTCCAGCGTCTCGGCCGGATCCCACTGCTGCACGCCGAACAGCTCGACGATGTCCTCGGGCCTGCTACTCGCGGCGAAGCGACCACACATGCCGTCAGCTTGCCACGGCTCCGGCCGCCCCCCAGAACCACCCGCCCCGGGGCCGCCGTCCCCTCCATGACAGGCTGCCGTACCGCAGGAGCGGCCGAACCGAGGCGGAGGAGACCCATGGACGCCAGGACCCTCGACGAGCTGTGGAGCGCCGTCACCGGCACCCAGCCCGACCCGCCCGGCTGGCTCGTCCTCGCCGCCGGCGCCGCCGCGCTGCTCACCGTGCTCGTCCGCCCGCTGTGGCGGATCGCCCGCAACGCCGTCACCATCGCCCACGAGGGCGGCCACGGCCTCGCCGCCCTCGCCACCAGGCGCAAACTGGCCGGCATCCGGCTGCACTCCGACACCTCCGGCCTCACCCTGTCCTGGGGCCGCCCCACCGGCCCCGGCATGGTCCTCACCGCCGCGGCCGGCTACCTCACCCCCGCCCTGCTCGGCCTCGGCTGCGCCGCCCTGCTCGCCGCCGACCGGATCACCCTGCTGCTGTGGCTGGCCATCGCCCTGCTGCTGGCCCTGCTGGTGCGGATCCGCAACGCCTTCGGCTTCCTCAGCGTGCTGCTCACCGGCGGCGCGTTCTTCCTGGTCACCTGGTTCGGCTCGGCCCAGGTCCAGGCCGGCTTCGCCTACCTCGGCACCTGGTTCCTGCTGTTCGGCGCCGTCCGCCCGGTCCTGGAACTCCAGCGGCAGCGCCGGCACGGGCAGGCCGACGACTCCGACGCCGACCAGCTCGCCCGGCTCACCGGCGTCCCCGGCCTCGCCTGGGTCACGCTCTTCCTCGTCACCGCCCTCGCCGCCCTCGCCCTCGGCGCCGACTGGCTGCTGCGCCCGCTCTGAGCCCCGGGCCCGACCCCCGCACGCCGACCCGCGCCGACCACGTACCGACCACGTGCCGACCCGCGCCGCCCGCCCCGGTCCGCGCATCGGAGGCGAACGGGCGAGCCCCACCACGGCCCCTAGACTGGCGGCATGACCGAGACCCTGTGGCCCGCCCCTGTCGCGACCACCCCCGTGGACGCCACCGTCACCATCCCCGGCTCCAAGTCGGTCACCAACCGGGCCCTGGTGCTGGCCGCGCTCGCCGACGGACCGGGCTGGGTCCGCCGCCCGCTGCGCAGCCGCGACTCCCAGCTGATGGCCGACGGTCTGCGCGCCCTCGGCGTCACCATCGAGGAGCAGGTCAACAACGACACCGGCGGCACCGGTGGCGGCGAGGCCTGGCGGGTCATCCCCGCCCCCGTGCTGCGCGGCCCCGCCTCGGTCGACGTCGGCAACGCCGGCACGGTCATGCGCTTCCTTCCCCCGCTCGCCGTCCTCGCCGACGGCCCGGTCCACTTCGACGGCGACCCGCGCAGCCACGAGCGCCCCCAGCACGGCGTGATCGACGCCCTGCGCGCGCTCGGCGCCCGGATCGAGGACGGCGGCCGCGGCAGCTTCCCGCTCACCGTGCACGGCACCGGCGCCCTCGACGGCGGCACCGTCCAGCTCGACGCCTCCGCCTCCTCCCAGTTCGTCTCCGCGCTGCTGCTCTCCGGCGCCCGCTACAACAACGGCGTCGAGGTCCGGCACGTCGGCGGCCCCGTCCCCTCGCTGCCGCACATCCGGATGACCGTCGACATGCTGCGCCTGGCCGGCGTCCAGGTCGACGCCCCCGAGGACGGCGGTGAGAAGGACGTCTGGCGGGTCACCCCCGGCGCCCTGCTCGGCCGCGACCTGGTGGTCGAGCCGGACCTCTCCAACGCCGCGCCGTTCTTCGCCGCCGCCCTGGTCACCGGCGGCCGGGTCACCGTCCGCGACTGGCCCCGGCACACCACCCAGCCCGGCGACCAGCTGCGCGAGCTGTACACCCGGATGGGCGGCAGCTGCGAGTTCACCGACGAGGGCCTGCGCTTCACCGGCGGCGACCGGATCCACGGCATCGAGGCCGACCTGCACGACGTCGGCGAGCTCACCCCGGTGATCGCCGCCGTCGCCGCCCTCGCCGACTCCGAGTCCCACCTCTACGGCATCGCCCACCTGCGGCTGCACGAGACCGACCGGCTCGCGGCGCTCGCCAAGGAGATCAACGGCCTCGGCGGCGACGTCAGCGAGACCGAGGACGGTCTGCGGATCCGCCCGCGCAAGCTGACCGGCGGCGTCTTCCACACCTACGAGGACCACCGGCTGGCGACCGCCGCCGCCGTGGTCGGCCTCGCCGTGCCCGGCGTCCAGGTCGAGAACGTGGCCACCACCGCCAAGACCCTGCCGGACTTCACCGCCATGTGGGACGAGTTGCTCACCGGACCGGTGGCGGGCGGCTGAGCGGGGACTGGGCACATGCGCCGCTACGGCAAGGACGCCGACGAGGACGACATCCGCAACCGCCCCGCCCGCCGGGGCTCCCGGCCGCGGACCCGGATCCGGCCCAAGCACGAGGACGCCGACGAGGCGATGGTGCTCACCGTCGACCGCGGCCGGGTGACCTGCCTGGTCGACCCGGGCACCAAGCAGGAGCGCCAGGTACTCGCCATGAAGGCCCGTGAGCTGGGCCGCAAGGGCGTGGTCGTCGGCGACATCGTCTCCCTGGTCGGCGACCTCTCCGGGGACGCCGACACCCTGGCCCGGATCGTCCGGGTCGAGGAGCGCACCTCGGTGCTGCGGCGCACGGCCGACGACGACGACCCGTACGAGCGGATCGTCGTCGCCAACGCCGACCAGCTCGCCATCGTCACCGCGCTGGCCGACCCGGAGCCCCGGCCCCGGCTGATCGACCGCTGCCTGGTCGCCGCCTACGACGCCGGCATGCAGCCGCTGCTCGTCCTGACGAAGGCCGACCTGGCCCCGGCCGAACCGCTGCTGGAGTCCTACGCCCCGCTCGGCATCGACTACGTGGTCACCCGCAGGGACGAACTGGAGGGCGCCGGGGCCGAGGCCGTCCGGGCGCACCTGCGCGGGCTGAGCACGGTGTTCATCGGTCACTCCGGCGTCGGCAAGACCACCCTGGTCAACGCGCTCGTCCCGGAGCGGCAGCGGGTCACCGGCCACGTCAACGCCGTCACCGGCCGGGGCCGGCACACCACAGTGTCGGCGCTCGCGCTGCGGCTGCCGCCGCCGCCCGGTGCCAAGCCCGGTTCGAAGAAGGCGCTGGACACCGGCTGGGTGATCGACACCCCCGGCTTCCGCTCCTTCGGCCTCTCCCACATCGACCCGTCCCGGGTCATCCTGGCCTTCCCCGACCTGGAGCCCGGCACCGCCGAATGCCCGCGCGCGTGCAGCCACGACGAGCCGGACTGCGCGCTGGACGCCTGGGTCGCCGACGGCCACGCCGACCAGGCCCGGCTCTACTCGCTGCGCCGGCTGCTCGCCAGCAAGGAGGCCCGGGAGGACGACTGACGGCCGGTGCGTCGATCCGGTTCCGGTGTTCGAGGTGTCGGAGCGCCCGCTCGTGGTGATCATAGGAAAGTCGGGCCGGATCGCGGTCCACCCGGCACCCGGTCCCGCCGACCGGACCCGACCGATCCCGACCGATCCCCCGACCCGCAGGGAGAGCACGCGATGGCATGGGCCCTGGTGATCCTGGCCGGACTGCTGGAGACCGGCTTCGCGATCAACCTCAAGCTCAGCGACGGCTTCACCAAGCTCTGGCCCACCGTCAGCTTCTGCGTCTTCGCCCTGGGCAGCTTCGGCCTGCTGACCATCTCGCTGAAGACGCTCCCGGTGGGCCCCGCCTACGCGGTGTGGACGGGGATCGGGGCCGCCGGCACCGCGATCTACGGCATGCTCTTCCTGGAGGAGACCACCTCGGTGCTCAAGCTGGTCTCGATCTCCCTGGTCATCGCCGGGGTGATCGGCCTCCAGCTCAGCGGCTCCGCCCACTGACGGACACCCGCCGGGGCCGGAGCCAGGGTCCGGGGGCGGGTCCGCGCTAGGGTTTCCGGCATGGCCGACTACCACGACGATCTCCGACTCGCCCATGTCCTCGCCGACTCGGCCGACTCGGTCACCCTGGAGCGTTTCAAGGCACTCGACCTGCGGGTCGAGACCAAGCCCGACCTGACGCCCGTCAGCGACGCCGACAAGGCCGCCGAGGAGCTGGTGCGCAGCATCCTGCAGCGGGCCCGCCCGCGCGACGCGGTGCTCGGCGAGGAGTTCGGCCTGCAGGGCACGGGCCCGCGCCGGTGGGTGATCGACCCGATCGACGGCACCAAGAACTACATCCGCGGCGTCCCGGTCTGGGCCACCCTGATCGCGCTGCTGGAGGACGGCCCGGACGGCGTGGAGCGCCCCGTCGTCGGCATCGTCTCCGCCCCCGCGCTGAACCGCCGCTGGTGGGCCGCCAAGGGCCTCGGCGCGTACGCGGGCCGCAGCCTCGCCAAGGCCTCCCGGATCCACGTGTCCGGCGTCTCCCGGATCGAGGACGCCTCGTTCTCCTACTCCTCGCTGTCCGGCTGGGAGGAGCGCGGCCGGCTGGAGCCGTTCCTGGACCTCACCCGGGCCTGCTGGCGCACCCGCGCCTACGGGGACTTCTGGTCCTACATGATGGTCGCCGAGGGCGCGGTGGACATCGCCGCCGAGCCGGAGCTGTCGCTGTGGGACATGGCGGCGAACAGCGTCATCGTCGAGGAGGCCGGCGGCCGCTTCACCGGCCTGGACGGCGTCCCGGGCCCGGGCGGCGCCGATGCCGTCGCCTCCAACGGCCTGCTCCACCAGGAGGCCCTGGACCGTCTGAGCGTCTGACCGTCCTGGGGGTGTCCCCCAGGACGGCGCGGGCCCCGGGTGCCGGTTCTCCTCGGCACCCGGGGCCCGCTGCTCGGCGGAGCCCCTCACCGGGCCCCGCCGCGCGGTGCGTCAGCCCTGCTTGCGCAGTTCCCGCACCGCGGTCTCGAGACGCCGGCCGTAGTCGGCGTCGGCCTTGCGGAAGTTCTCGACCGCCCGCTCGACGATGTCGTCGCGGTCGGCCGAGACCTTGGCGATGAAGCCGGCCAGGTTGGCGACCAGCCGCTGCTTCTCCTCCTCGGAGAACAGCCGGTAGAGGTTGCCCGCCTGCACGAAGTCGTCGTCCTCGGTGTGCAGGGGCGCCTCGTGGGTGCCGGTGGCCCCGGTGACCGGGGTCGGGGCCCACAGCGGGCGGCCGGTCTGCACCGGGCCGCCGAAGCTGTTCGGCTCGTAGTTCTTGCGGCGGCCGTGGCGGCCGTCGTAGAGGTGGCCGTCCCGGCTGTTGGTGAACGCCTCGGTGGCGTGCGGGCGGTTCACCGGCAGGTGGTCGGCGTTGATGCCGACGCGGTAGCGGTGGGCGTCCGCATAGGCGAACAGGCGGCCCTGCAGCATCTTGTCCGGGGACGGGCCGATGCCGGGCACGAAGTGCCCCGGGGAGAAGATCGACTGCTCGACCTCGGCGAAGACGTTGTCGGGGTTGCGGTTGAGCTCCAGCTTGCCGATCTCGATCGGCGGGTAGTCCTCGTGCGGCCAGACCTTGGTCAGGTCGAACGGGTTGAAGCGGTAGTTCGCCGCGTCCTCGGCCGGCATGATCTGGACCTGCACCGTCCAGGTCGGGAACTCGCCGCGCTCGATGGCCTCGCGCAGGTCGCGCTGGTGGCTGTCCGGGTCCTCGCCGGCGAGCCGGTTGGCCTCGTCCTGGGTGAGGTTCTTGATGCCCTGGTCGGTCTTGAAGTGGTACTTCACCCAGAAGTACTCGCCGGCCTCGTTCTGCCACTGGTAGGTGTGCGAGCCGTAGCCGTTCAGGTGGCGGTAGGACGCGGGTATGCCGCGGTCGCCGAACAGCCAGGTCACCTGGTGGGTGGACTCGGGCGACAGGCCCCAGAAGTCCCAGACGTTGTCCGCCTCCTGCGAGCCGGTGTACGGGTCCCGCTTCTGGGTGTGGATGAAGTCCGGGAACTTGATGGCGTCCTTGATGAAGAACACCGGGGTGTTGTTGCCGACGAGGTCGTAGTTCCCCTCCTCGGTATAGAACTTCAGCGCGAAGCCGCGCGGGTCGCGCACCGCGTCCGCCGAGCCGAGGTTGCCCGCCACGGTGGAGAACCGCAGGAAGGTCTCGGTCTGCTTGCCGACCTCGGAGAGGAAGGCCGCCCGGGTCCAGCGCGAGACGTCGGCCGTCAGCGTGAAGGTGCCGTAGGCGGCGGCGCCGCGGGCGTGCACCACGCGCTCCGGGATGCGCTCGCGGTTGAAGTGCGCGAGCTTCTCGAACAGCAGCTGGTCCTGGATCAGCGCCGGACCGCCGACACCGGCGGTCTCGGTGTTCTGGTTGTCGGCGACGGGGGCACCCGCCTCCGTCGTGAGGGTGGGGCGCAGCTCGTCCTGGGTAGTCATGTGAGGGGCCTCCGCGTGATCCGGTCGTGACGAACCGATCCTAACTTGGACTTTGTCCAAGTCAACACTGGAACCAAACTCGGAGTCTCACTTACCCTTGATCCATGAGTGACCTGCTGGAACGACTTCGTGGACGTGGATGGCGGCTGACCGCGCAGCGCCGGGTCGTGGCCGAGGTCCTCGACGGCGAGCATGTGCACCTGACCGCCGACGAGGTGCACGCCCGCGCGGTGGAGCGGCTGCCCGAGATCAGCCGGGCCACCGTCTACAACACGCTCGGCGAACTCGTCTGCATCGGCGAGGTGCTGGAGGTCGCCACCGACGGCCGCGCCAAGCGCTACGACCCCAACGCCCACCACGCGCACCAGCACCTGATCTGCTCCGGCTGCGGCGCCATCCGCGACGTCCATCCGCTGGGGGACCCGCTGGCCGCGCTGCCCGAGGCCGAACGGTTCGGCTTCACCGTCTCCGGCGCCGAGATCACTTACCGCGGCCTCTGTCCGCAGTGCACGAACAGACCCTGAGCCGAGCTGTCCCGCCGGGGCCGCCGGGACCACCACGGCCGAACCGCCGTGCCGGAACCGCTACGCGCTGAGCTCCGCGTGCAGCGCGCCCAGCAGCCGGCCCGCCCGCTCGGCGACCTCCGCCGGACCGTAGTCCGCGGCCCGCCGGCACCAGCCCTCCGCCTGCACCGGCTCCCCCCGGCGCAGCGCCAGCAGGGCCAGCCGCAGCGCCGCCCGCCCGTGCCCGGCGTCCGCCGCCCGGGTGTACCAGAGCATCGCCTCGGCCTCGCTGTCCTGCCGCGCCAGCAGCAGCCCCAGGTTGAACGCCGCACTGCGGCTGCCCGCCTCCGCCGCCCGCCGGTACCAGCTCTCCGCGATCTCCAGCGCCCCCCGCTCGGCCGCCCGCACCCCCATCCGGACCTGCGCCCGCCGGTGCCCCGCGTCCGCCGCCGACGCGTACCAGTGCTCGGCCTCCGCGTCCGCGTCCCCGCGCCGGTCCAGCACCGAGGCCAGCCGGAACGCGCCCTCCGCCGAGCCGCCCGCCGCCGCCTGCCGGTAGCGCTCCAGCGCGCCGACCGCGTTGCCCCGCTGCTCCTGCACGACCGCCAGCTGCAGCGCCGCCTCGCCGTGCCCCTCCGCGGCGGCCCGCGCGTACCACTCCTGCGCCTGCCGCTGCTCGCCGCGCCCGGCGTGCAGCACGCCCAGGTTGAACGCACCGTCGACGCTGCCGGCCTCGGCCGCCCTGGAGAACCACGGCTCGGCGCCCGACTCGTCACCGCGCTGCAGCAGCACCACGGCCAGCGCGTTGCAGGCCTCCCGGTGCCCCGCGTACGCGGCCCGGCGGTACCACTGCTCGGCCTGCTGGTCGCGGCCCGCCCCGGCGCACAGCAGCCCCAGGTTGAACGCGCCGTTGTGGTCGCCGGCCTCCAGCGCGCTGCGGTACCAGCGCTCCGCCTCGGCGGCCGCGCCGCGCGAGGCGTGCAGCGCGCCCAGCGCGTTCGCGGCGTTGCCGTCGCCCGCCTCGGCGGCCTCCTGCCACCACTCGGCGGCCGCACCGAGGTCCCCGGAGTCGCGCAGCAGGTAGCCCAGCGCGCACGCGGCCCTCGGCTCGCCGTTCTGCGCCGACTGCCGGTACCAGCGGGCGGCCTCGTCCAGCAGCGGCGGCTCCCCGCCGGACCGGTCCTCCAGCAGCACGCCCAGCCGCAGCGCGGCCCGGGCGTGGCTGCGGGCGGCGGCGATCCGGTACCAGGCCTCGGCGGTCTCCTTGTCCCCCGCCGCCTCGCGCATCCGGGCCAGCCGGTAGGCGCCCTCCCGGTGCCCGGCGTCCGCGGACACCTTGAACCAGCGCTCGGCGCGGACGTCCCGGCGGTGCTCCATGAGGTCGCCCAGCGCGTAGGCGCCCAGCGGGTGGCCGTGGTCGGCGGCGAAGTGCAGCCAGTACTCGGCCGCCTCCTCCTCGCCCTGGTCGCGCAGTTGCAGGCCGAGCGCGTGCGCGGCCGGCGCGCTGCCGGCCACCGCGGCCTGGCGCCACCACTGGGCGGCCTCGGCCCGGTGGCCGCGCTGGTGCAGCAGCACGCCCAGGTTGTTGGCGGCCGCGCGCAGGCCCGCCGCGGCGGCGGCCCGCAGATAGGGTTCGGCGTCCGCCAGGTCGCCGCGGCGCAGCAGCAGGGTGCCGAGCCGGGCGGCCGCGTCCGGGTCGCCGTCGTCGGCGGCGCGCCGGTGCCGGGCCTCCAGGGCGGCCTGCTCGCGGGCGGCCAGCGCGGTCTCGAAGCTCGCCGAGTCGAAGCCGGGGTCGCCCTCCACGTCCGGGCCGGCCTGGCCGTCGGACGCGCCGTGGGCGCCGAGCGCGGCGGCGAGGCCGCCGGCCGGGACGTGCACCAGGGAGTCCGGGCCGTAGCCGCCCGCGGGCCGGCGCTCGGCCAGACCGCTGGTGCGCTGCGCGGGCAGGGCGCCGGGCCGCCGTTCGGGGCTCTCCGCCCAGGTCTCGGTGTCCGCCTCGGTGGTTGCCGCCGGCCCTGCTCCCGTCCCGTTCCTGCCGATCAGCCTCATGCCGACTCCCGCTCCCCCAGAGTGTCGCGGCGTCGTCCTCCGGCCCTGGGCCGGGGGCGCTCCACGGGGGCCGCATCGACCCGACGGCCGGTCAGCGGCCGTGCAACGTCCCCCATGTGTCCCATCGTCGCATCACCCGCAACCCGCGTACACCTGCCCCGGCCGATTTCGGCGAGGCGGACCTGAGCCGACGAGATTGCTTCGGCGCTTTGTCGATTTCCCGACACTCGCCCCTCACAAACCCCGTAGCCGTCGTCCTTGGCGACGCTCGATGGTACCGGAGCGTTCCCGGCCGTCCTTGCGAACAAACGACGAAGGCCCGGAGGACGAGTCCTCCGGGCCTTCGTTGCTACTGAGTAGCGGGGACAGGA
>NZ_JZWY01000118.1:0-36062 GCF_000966955.1 Streptomyces sp. NRRL S-495 | reverse complement strand
TTATGAGCCCAGCGAGCTACCGAGCTGCTCCACCCCGCGTCGGTAGTTGAACCATAGCACGGGCGCGGGGTGGGGCCGAAATCGGTCAGCGCGGGATCAGCACAGCTCAGGGGCTGCCGCTCGGCGACGGCGACGGTGCGGTGCTCGCCCCGGCCGTCGCACCGGCGGACACCGTCGGCGTCGGCGTCGCCGGAATGCCCGCCTTCTGCTGGGCCGCCGCCAGCTGCTTGGCGGCCTCGCTCTGCGCCTTCTGCGCCTGACCCAGGGCCACCCAGTCGCCGGCCTTGGCCGCGGCGTCCGCGTCGGTCTGCGCCTTCAGCACGTCCCCGATCGCCTTCTGCAGCTCGGGCGTGAGGGTCACCCCCGGCGTCGGCGTGGTCGGGGTGGTGGGCGTGGTCGGATTCCCCGGTGCGGTGGGTACGGTCGGCGTGGTCGCCGGTGCCGCACCTGCGAACACCTTCCGCAGCGCCTCCTCCAGCGTGTTCTCGAACGCCACGTTGTCGTTGCCGTAGACCGCCAGCACCTTCTGCAACGTCGGGTACTTGGCGCCCCGCCCGCGGACGTACACGGGCTCCACGTTCAGCAGTCCGCCGCCGACGGGCAGCGTCAGCAGGTTGCCGTACTCGAGTTCCGAGTCGCCGCCGCTCTTCAGCAGCGTGATCTGCTGCGCGACCTCCTGCCGCGAGTTGAACTGCGACTGCACCAGGTTGGGGCCGAGCGTCTTGGAGTCCCCGGGCACCTTGAGGATCCGGAGCTTGCCGTAGTCCGGCCCCGGGTCGGCGCTGACGGCCATGAACGCCGCCAGGTTGTCCCGGCCGCGCGGCACGAAGGTGGTGGTCAGCGAGAAGCTCGCCGACGTGACCGCCGGGTCCGGCATCCGGACCGTCAGGTAGTACGGCGGCTGGAACTGCTTGGTGTCACTGGTCGGGTCCACCGGGACCTGCCAGATGTCACTGCCGTTGAAGAACGAGTCGGCGTCCGTCACGTGGTACTGGCCCAGCAGGTCGCGCTGCACCTTGAACATGTCCTGCGGGTACCGCAGGTGCGACATCAGCGTGTCCGGGATCTCCGCCTTGGGCTTCACGGTGCCCGGGAACGCCTTCGTCCAGGTCTTCAGCACCGGGTCGTTCTCGTCCCACTGGTACAGCGTCACCTCGCCGGTGTACGCGTCCACGGTGGCCTTGACCGAGTTGCGGATGTAGTTGACCTGGTTGGCGACGGTCAGCAGCTCACCGCGCTGGTTGGTCAGCGAGTCCTTGGTGGCCGTGCCCAGCGTCGTCTTCGAGGAGAAGGGGTAGCCGTCCGAGGTGGTGTAGCCGTCCAGCACCCAGACCACCCGGCCGTTCTCCACCACCGGGTACGGGTCGGCGTCGATCGACAGCCACGGCGCGACCTTCTCCACCCGCTCCTTGGGCGTCCGGTCGTAGATCACCTTGGCGCCGTCGGTGATCGCCCCCGCGTACAGGATCTGCGGCTCGGCGAACTTGACCGCGTACGCGGCCCGGGTCAGCGGGTTGTCCAGCGAGACGCCGCTGCCGCCGGTGTACTTGTACTGCTTGTTCTCACCGGAGTCGGTGGTGTAGTCGATCTCCTGGTTGGAGCCGCCCACGATCGAGTACGTGGAGGTCTTCTCGCCGTAGTAGATCCGCTGCTGGTAGTCGCCCAGCGAACCCGTCGCCGGCAGGCCGGACTCGGTGAAGACCGGCTGGCCCTTGTCGTTGACCTGGTTGCCCTTGGCCACGACCGCGCCGTAGCCGTGGGTGTACTTGAAGTGGTCGTTGATCCAGTTCCGCTGCACACCGTTGAGGTCCAGCTCACGCAGGCCGATCACGGTGTCCTGGGCGCTCGCGTCCTTGCCGTACCGGTCCACGTCCAGGGTCTGCGGGAACGCGTAGTACGACCGCTGCTGCTCGATCGACTGGAAGGTCGGCGAGACGACGTTCGGGTCGATCAGCCGGATGTCCGCGATGGTCTGCGCGTCCGGCTTCAGCGCCTCGGCGTCGGTCGTGCCCTTCGGGGTGTACGGGGTCGTCTGGCTGTCCGCGATCCCGTACGCCCGGCGCGTCGCGTCGATGTTCTTCTGGATGTAGGGCGTCTCCTTGGCCTGCTCGTTCGGCTTGACCTGGAACTGCTGCACGATCGCCGGGTACACCCCGCCGATCAGCACCGCCGAGAGCACCATCAGGCCCAGCCCGATCAGGGCCGGCGCCCAGGTGCGCCGCACCGGGGTCAGGAAGAACAGCACCGCGCAGATGATCGCGACGAAGAACAGGATCGTCTTCGCCGGGAGGAACGCGTTGGCGTCCACGTACCGCAGGCCGGTCCAGCCGGAGACCTCCCGGTAGGCGCCGGTCTTCACCGCCAGCGCGTACCGGTCCAGCCAGTACGCCACCGCCTTCAGCAGCACGAACACGCCCAGCAGCACCGCCAGGTGCCCCTGCGCGCCCCTGCTCGCCCGCCGGCCGGGGCCCTGCAGCCGCAGCCCCCCGTACAGGTAGTGCACCAGCGCCGAGGTCAGCAGCGAGACGATCACCGCGCTGAACGCGAAGCCCAGCAGGAACTCGTAGAACGGAAGGTCGAAGGCGTAGAACGAGACGTCCTTGCCGAACTGCGGGTCCTTCTCCCCGAAGGAGGTCCCGTTCGTCCACAGCAGCCAGGTCCGCCACTGGCCCGAGGCCGCGGCACCCGCCACCAGCCCGATCACCAGCGACACCCCGAGCAGCGCCCAGCGCTTGAACGGCGCCAGCCCCGAGCGGTACCGGTCCAGGCTCTGCTGCTCGACCGACATCGCCGACAGCGGCGGCCGCAGCCGGTGCGCCAGCCACACATTGAAGCCGACGATCACCGCCATCAACAGGCCGAACACCGCGAACAGGCCGATCTTCGTCCACAGCTGGGTGGTGAACACCGAGGAGTAGTGGACCGACCTGAACCAGAGCCAGTCCGTCCAGAACCCCGCGAACATGACGAACAGCAGGAAGAGCACCGCGAGTACGCCCAGGGTCAGGAGGAGCACCCGCGCCCGCCGGGAGGGCGGGCCTACCCTGCGCCGGAACCCCGGCCCTGAGCGTTCCGGCATCTGGAATACCACGGTGGCACCTCAGTTGTGTCGTCTGGAGTCAGTCGGTCGTCAGTGCAACTTAACCAGTCTTTGGTCGAGTTCCCACCGTTAGCAGACGGTTACGACAACCTCGCCCGGCGCGGGCCCTCCCCCGGGGCCCGCCCCGGCCCCCGGCCCGCCGCCCGGCCCGGCCCGGCGGCGCGACGCGCGCACCGTCCGGCGTGTGAGGATTGAGGCATGTCCGATGGATCCAACCTCCCCGACGACGTCTCCACCCTCCCGGCCGGCAGCCCGCTGACCCGGGCCGCGCTGGAGATCGACGAGTACGCCGCCACCCTCGGCTGGGACCTCCCGGCCCGCCTCTTCGCCCTGGTCGACAGCGTCGCGCTGCGCAAGGCCGACCCCCGTATCGCCGAGCAGCTCGGCCTGGCCGACAGCGACCAGCCCGGCCTCACCCCGGTCGAGCAGGACGAGCTGCCCGCCGGCATGGAGCTGGACAAGTTCCTCGGCACCATCGCCTGGCCCGCCGCGGTGGTCGGCTGCGCGCTGGTCGTCGAGCGCCTGATGCTGCCGCCGGGCGCCGAGCAGTCCCGCCCGCGCAACGCGAACGACGCCCAGCTCGCCGAGTGGGTGGCCAACCACCCCAAGCGCGAGGAGGTGCGGATCACCGCGGCGGTGCTTCGCAGCGGTAAGCGGGAGGTCGCGCTGCGGCTCCGTTCCAAGGACGTCGCGCGCGAGGTGCTCACCGGCCCCGACCTGGTGCCGGGCCTCACCGAGGCGCTGCTGGCGACCTTCTCCTGACCGACTCCCCGGCCGGGGCTCCGTCCGGGAGCCCCGGGGCCCGGGCGGCGCAGGTTCTAGGAGGCGCAGGTTCTAGGAGGCGCAGGTTCTAGGAGGCGCAGGTTCTAGGAGGCGCAGGTTCTAGGAGGCGCAGGACGGCAGCGCGGAGGTCTGCCCGGACCGGACCTGCTCCAGCGCCTTCAGCGCGCCGTCCAGCTTCTCCACCTTGACCAGGCGCAGCCCGGACGGGGTGTTCTTGGCGGCCTCGGCACAGTTCGCCGCGGGGGTGAGGAAGAACTCGGCGCCCGCCTCCCGGGCGGCGATCAGCTTCATCGAGATGCCGCCGATCGGCCCGACCTGGCCCGCGTCGTCGATGGTGCCCGTGCCGGCCACGAACCGTCCGGCGGTCAGGTCGTCGGGGGTCAGCTTGTCGATGATGCCGAGCGAGAACATCAGGCCCGCGCTGGGCCCGCCGACGTCCTGGAGCCCGATGTCGATCCGGAACGGGTAGGTGTGCCTGAGGCCCGGGCGGATGCCGACCATCGCGGCGCCGGTGTCCGGGGACTTCACGGTCGGCACGCTGATGTCGGTACGGGTCCCGGGCTCGGCCGAGCCCTCCTTGACCCGGGGCACCACGGTGAAGACCGCCGGCTCGCCGGGCTGGTGCTTGGTGACCGCCTTGGCGACCGCGTCCGCGTCGGCCACCGGGGTGCCGTCGACCGCGACGATCTGGTCCCCGGCGTGCAGCCGGCCCTCCGCCGGGGCGCCGGCGGTGACGGCCTGGACGATCAGCTCGCTGCCCATCGGGATGCCGAGCTGGCTCAGCGCGGCGGTGCGGGCGTGGTCCTCGGAGAGCGCGAACTCCTCGGCGTTCTGCCGCTTGGCGTCGGCGTCGGACTGGCCCTTCGGGTAGACGTTGTCGTGCGGCACCACCAGCACGTCGTCGCGCAGCCAGCCGACCACCGCGTTGACCAGGCTCGGCTCGTACTTGGCGCCGGTGACCTGGACGGTGGTCATGTTGAGGTGGCCGCTCGCCGGGTACGACTCGTGGCCGGTGATGGTGATCACCGGCGTGCCCGTCTTCTCCTGCACCCCGAGCGTGTTGTACGTCGGACCCGGGCTCATCTCGGTGTACGGCACCTTCATCAGCACCGAGGCACAGAGCAGCGCTATGAGCAGCAGAGTGGCGGCGAGCATCGTCGCAGAGCGGCGTGGCATGCCTCGACAGTACGGGACGCGGGTGACCGTGCGCCCGGCGGGTCGTCGGGACCGCCGGGCGGCGTCAGCGGCCGGAACGCTCCTCGGGGCCGCTGCCGGCGGTGGTGCGTTGCATCGCGGCCATGAACCGCTGGTGCTCGGCCAGCGAGGCCGGGTCCCCCGTCGCTCTCGGGGCCCGCTGGGCCCAACCCGCCCACACGGCGGCCAGCACCGCGGCGACGCAGGGAATGATCAACCAGGCGAGCACAGCCATCTCAGTACTCCCAGCTCGTCGTGTCTATGAGCAGATTAACCATCCCGACGGACAACGCTGCGGGCGCCGTCCGGGTTACGGCACGGCCGATCGGCTCACTGCCAGGGAGTATCCGGCGCAGCGGCCCACACCCGTTCGAGTGAGCGACCGGCGCGCCTGCGCGTCGTGGCGGCACAACGGGTGTCCGAGTGGCTGTCCGGACGAATGTGCGAACGCTTGCGCAGGCTGTGCGAAGGCTGTGCGGGCGGCTGCTCAGCAGCTCCCGGCGCCCACCCACTCCTCCTCGCCGTCGGCGAAGACCTGGTGCTTCCAGATCGGCACCTCGTGCTTGAGGTCGTCGATCAGCCGCCGGGCGGCGGCGAACGCCTCGCCCCGGTGCGCGCAGGAGACGGCGACGATCACGGCCTTGTCGGTGATCCCCAGCCGGCCCACCCGGTGCACCGCGGCCAGCGCGCGGACCGGGAAGTCGGCGACGACCTTCTCGGCCACCCGGCGCAGCTCGCGCTCCGCCGTCGGGTGGCAGCTGTACTCCAGCGCGGAGACGTGCTTGCCGCCGTCGTGGTCGCGGACCGTCCCGACGAAGACGGTCGTCCCGCCGGCCGCGTCGTCGCCCACCGCCTCGTACACCTCGTCGAGGGAGAGCGGGGTGTCGCGGATGGCGAGCAGGCGGATCGGGTCGTGGTTCTCGGACATGCCCCCATGATTGCCCATGCCGGGCGGGCGGGGGCAAGTACCTTCCGCATCACGATTGCAAAATTTCGCATCGTGAGAACGGCGTGCTCAAGGGCACGGGTTCGGGTGCGGCCGGGTGCGGCCGGGTGTCCCGGTCCCGGGCCGCGGGGCCCGGGACCGGAGCCGCTCAGAACCGGCGCCGCTTGCGCGCCCGCCGCACCAGCGCCGCCGTACCCACCAGCGCCACCGTCGCGCCCGCCGCGCCCAGACTCGTCGCCGCCTCCTTGCCGCCCAGCCGCCGGCCCGCCACCGCGTGCTTGCCCGCCACCTGCGCCAGCAGCTCCGCCAGCACCTCCTCGTTGGTGTGCGTCGGACGCCAGCCCGCCTCGTGCAGCCGGCTCCCCGACACCACCCACGGGTACATCGTGTACGCCAGGTCCCCGGCCGGCGCCGGGGTCAGCCCCAGCCGGTGCAGCCGCGCCGCCGTCCCCAGCGCCAGCGAGGCCGGCAGCTCCATCCGCCGGATCCCCGACAGCCGCTCCACGTCCTCCTGCTCCAGCCAGCCGTCGCAGCCGACCGTCACCTCGCCCTCGACCAGCCCGAGCGCCGCGTACTCCAGCGCCGCCGCCAGGTCGTCCACGTGGCAGAACTGCCAGCACGGCCGGGACCCGGCCACCACCAGCAGCCTCGGCGCCTCGAAATGCCGGGTCAGCACCGTGTCCACCCCGGGGCCCACCACCACGGCCGGCCGCAGCACCGTCACCTGCAGCCCCGGGTGCGCCCTCGGCGCGCGCCGCGCCAGCCGCTCGATCTCCAGCAGGTCCCCGACCAGCGAGGCCTCCTCGGTCGCCCGCAGCTCCGAGTCCTCCGCCAGCGGCACCTCGTTGTCCGCCAGCGCGCCGTAGACCATCGCCGAGGTGCAGAGCACCACCCGGTGCACCCCGGCGGCCGCGGCCGCCGTCAGCACCGTCTGCGCGCCGCGCACGTTGTAGGCGCTGCGCGCCCTCGGGTCGGACTCCATGCCCAGGTCCATCGCGAGGTGGACCACCACGTCCACCCCGGCCAGCCGCTCGGCCACGGCCGGGTCCCGGACGTCCAGGACCCGCCACTGGACCCCGGGCACCTCGCCGCGCCGGTCGTCGACGGCCAGGACCTTCCGGACCCCCGGCGAGGCCACCAACCGGGCCGCGACCCGTTCGCCGAGCACCCCGGCGGCACCCGTGACCGCCACGGTCAGCGGTCTTCCGGCATAGGCTGGAGGCGGCGACGCCGTGGTGTCCGGGGCGTCCTCTCCTCCGGTCAGCCCAGAGCGAACGTCCGAAGGCGGGGAACTCACCGGCCATCCTCCACGGTTAGCTTATGTGCGTACGTACGTGTGTCACGTACGTCCATCCTGCCCGAGGCTGAGGCCCGGCGGTGCACCCGGCGCGGGCCAGCCGTCCGGGAGCCGCCCACCGGCGGGGAGTCCCCCAGCTCCGCCGACCGCCCCGGGCAGCAGGAATCACCGCCACCACCCGTATGACGGCCGACCGGATCGAGGACCCCGTGAGCGACCTTCCCTTCGGATTCGGCGTTCCGCCCGAGGAGCCCGAGGACGGCAAGGCCAAGCCCGACGACGACCGGAAGAAGAAGGACCAGGGCGACGAGCCCGCCGGTCCGCAGTCCTTCGGCTTCAGCGGGAACAACCCGCTGGGCGCCCTGTTCGGCATGGGCCTGCCCGGCATGCCCGGCGGACCGGGAGCGGGCGGCCCCGGCGCCCCCGGCGCGGGCGACAACCCCTTCGCCGCGATGTTCGGCGGGCTCAACCCCAACGACCTCGGTGCCGCCTTCCAGCAGCTCGGCCAGATGCTCTCCTTCGAGGGCGGCCCGGTGAACTGGGACCTCGCCAAGGACATCGCCCGGCAGACCGTCGTCGCCGAACCCGTCGAGGGCAAGAGCAAGGACCGCTCCGTCGGCGACGCCGAACGCTCCGCCGTCGTCGAGGCCGTCCGCCTCGCCGACCTGTGGCTGGACGGCGTCACCACCTTCCCCTCCGGCGCCGCCGCCGCCGTCGCCTGGAGCCGCGCCGAGTGGATCGAGGCCACCCTCCCGGTCTGGAAGGACCTCGTCGACCCCGTCGCCGAACGCGTCGGCAACGCCATGGGCGGCGTCCTCCCCGAGGAGATGCAGGCCATGGCCGGCCCGCTGATGGGCATGATGCGGTCCATGGGCGGCGCCATGTTCGGCACCCAGATCGGCCAGGCCCTCGGTGCCCTCGCCGGCGAGGTGGTCGGCTCCACCGACGTCGGCCTGCCGCTCGCCCCCGCCGGCAAGGCCGCGCTGCTGCCCCAGAACGTCGCCGAGTTCGGCGAGGGCCTCAATGTGCCGGCCGAGGAGGTCCGCCTCTACCTCGCCCTGCGCGAAGCCGCCCACCAGCGGCTGTTCGCCCATGTGCCGTGGCTGCGCGCCCACCTCCTCGGCGCCGTCGAGGCCTACGCCCGGGGCATCAAGGTCGACACCTCCCGGATGGAGGAGCTCGTCGGCCAGCTCGACCCGGGCAACCCCGAGGCCCTTCAGGAGGCCCTCGCCGGCGGTCTGCTCCAGCCCGAGGACACCCCCGAGCAGAAGGCCGCCCTGGCCCGCCTGGAGACCGCCCTCGCGCTCGTGGAGGGCTGGGTCGACGCCGTCGTGCACGCCGCCGCCGAGCCCCACCTGCCCCAGGCCGGCGCCCTGCGCGAGACCGTCCGCCGCCGCCGCGCGGCCGGCGGGCCCGCCGAGCAGACCTTCGCCACCCTCGTCGGCCTCGAACTGCGCCCCCGCCGGCTGCGCGACGCCGCCCGCCTCTGGGCGCTGCTCGCCGACGCCCGCGGCACCGAGGGCCGGGACGACCTCTGGCAGCACCCCGACATGCTCCCCACCGCCGCCGACCTCGACGACCCGGACGCCTTCGTGCACCGCGGCACCGCGGGCGACCTGGAGGGCGGCATCGACTTCGACGCCCTCGACAAGCTGCTCGGCGAGGCCGCCGCGGGCGGGGCCACCGGCTCCGCCAAGCCCGACCTGACGAAGAACGACGACGCCGACGGCACCGACGGCAACCAGGGGAAGGGCGAGCCCACCGCATGACGGCCACCGAGACGGACCGCGCCGACGTCCACCACGACGGCGTCCAGCACGCCGAGGCCCGGCCGGACGACGCCCCCCGGGGTGGCGCCCTGCACGCCGACGCGGTCCGCGCCCTGACCGACTGGCGGCCCGCCGAGCCCGAGCAGGACCGGCTCCGCCTCGACTACCTGCGCCACCTCACCGAGCAGCCCGGGGGCATGTACCGCTCCTGCCTGCCCGCCCACATCACCGCCAGCGCCGCCGTCGTCGACCCGGCCGCCGGGCGCGTGCTGCTCACCCTGCACCCCAAGGTCGGCCGCTGGCTGCAGATGGGCGGCCACTGCGAACCCGGCGACCGCGACCTCGCCGCGGCCGCCCTGCGCGAGGCCACCGAGGAGTCCGGCATCCCGGACCTCGCGCTGCTCACCCGCGACGGCGCGCCCGTCCCGGTCAAGCTCGACCGCCACCAGGTCCGCTGCACCGGCAAGGACCGGCCGGAGAACACCCACCTCGACGTCCAGTACATCGCGGTGGCGCCGCCCGGCGCCCAGGCGCTGATCAGCGAGGAGTCGCTGGACCTGCGCTGGTTCGACTACGACCGCCTGCCGGAGCTCACCGACCAATCGGTGCGCGACCTGGTCGCCCGCGCGCGCGACCTCACCGGCTGAGGCGTTCGGGGGCGCAAGCACGACGGGAGGGGCGCGGGCCACAGTGGCCCGCGCCCCTCCCGTCGTGTTCTGCCGTCCAGTCCGGGACCGGCCGCCCGGCGGCGGGATCAGCCAGCCGCAGGACTCAGCCGCAGGACTCCGCCGGACCGGGCTCCGCCGGATCCTCGTGCCGGGCCCCCGGGATGTGCGGCAGCCGGGCCGCCGACACCACACCCTCCAGATAGCCGCGCGCCCGCTCCGTCCGTGGATAGGCCTCCAGCAGCGCCCAGAAGTCCGGACCGTGGTCCGGCACCAGCAGATGCGCCAGCTCGTGCAGCAGCACGTAGTCGACCACGTACTCCGGCATCCCCTGCAGACGGTGCGAGAGCCGGATCGTCCGCTCACTGGGGGTGCACGAACCCCAGCGCGAGTTCTGGTTGGTCACCCAGCGGACCTGGGCGGGCTGGGCCCGACCGTCCAGATAGGCCGCCGAGAGCTCCCGCGCCCGGGCCACCAGCGCATCGTCGCCGAGCACCCGGCGACTCTCCTGGGCCGCCAGCTTCTCCAGCATCTGCGCGACCCAGCGCTGCTCCTCCGCGTGCGACATCCGGGCCGGGATCAGCACGATCGTGCGATCGCCCTCGCGGTACGCGGACACCGTCCGGCTGCGACGGGCACTGCGCCGCACCTCCACCCGGGAGCGGTCGAAGGGCTCCCGCGCGGGCGACGGCTGCTGCTCCGGACACTGCTGCTCCGGACACTGCTGCTCCGGACACTGCTGCTCCGGACACTGCTGCTCCGGACGCCCACGCGTACTCGGCGCCGCCACTTGCGACCCGGACGCTGCACGGGCACGCCGAGGCGACGCCGGGGGATGGGAGTCCCGTTCGGCTGCCATGGCACACGACGTTACCCGTTACCCCTGACAGAAGTCCGCTGCCGTGGCCGAAATCTTTCGTGGAGCGATCGGGAACGAAAGGCCGACGGAAGGTGTCCGGAATCCGACATCGGACCGCACGACAAGTTATCCACAGGGCATGCGAACGGATCATCCGGTCATCGCCCCGCACCTGTGGACAACCCGACGCACCCACCCTCCCCGATCGGGCATGCTGCCGTCGGCCGTCCGGAAACGATCGGGAGGAAGACCACCGTGCGCCTCGCCCTCAAGCCCGCCCTCTCCCGCAGCTGGCGGGACTCGGACACCCTGCAGTTCGGCACCGTCCCCCAGCACGCGGGAGTGCTCGCCCACGCCTCCGACAAGGTGCTGCGCGAGTTCCTCGACCTCGTCGACGGGACTCGCGACCGGCCCGCCCTCCTGGCCGAGGGCGAGCGGATCGGCTTCGGGCGCGACCCGGCCGACTCCCTGCTCGACCTCCTGGAGGAGGCCGGGGTGCTCGACGACGCCGAGGCCGCGGCCGGCGCCCTCGCCCTCTTCCCGCAGCCGCACCGCGAGCTGCTCGGCCCGGACCTCGCCTCGCTGTCGCTGATCCACCCGGGCCCCGGTGCCGCGCCCGCCGTCCTGGCCCGGCGGCCCGAGCACGCCGTCGAGGTCCGCGGCGCCGGCCGGATCGGGGCGGCCGTGGGCGCCGTCCTCGCGGCGGGCGGCATCGGCACGGTCACCGTGGTCGACTCCGGCCGGGTCGCGCCGGGCGACTGCTCCCCCGCCGGGCTCCCGCCGACCGACGTCGGGCGGATCCGTGCCACCGCCGCCCGCGAGGCCGTCGACCGGGCCGCGGCCCGGAGCCAGGCCCGGCGCAACCGGCGTCCGAGACCGGGGCCGCCCGATCTGGTGGTGCTCGCACCCCGCGACGGCAGCGCGGCCTTCGCCGGCGGCACACCCCTGGCCCGGGAGCTGCTGCGGGCCGGCGTCCCGCACCTGTACGTCGGCGTGGTCGAGGAGTTCGGAGTGGTCGGGCCCCTGGTCGCGCCGGGGGTGTCGGCCTGCGGCCACTGCCTGGTCCTGACCCGGGAGGACCAGGACGCCGCCTGGCCGAGGATCCTCGCCCAACTCGCCGAGGGCGGCCCGGGACAGGCCCCGACACCGGCCTGCGACATCGCCCTCGCCACCTCGGTCGCCGGGCTGGCCGCTCTGCACGTCCAGGTGTTCCTGGACGGCGGCCGCCCGCCCAGCCTGGACGGCTGGTGCGAACTCTCCGCCGTCGACGGGACGTCCCGCCGGCTACGCCTCAAGGGCCACCCGGAGTGCGGATGCCTCTGGCAGCCGACCGCACCGCACTGAGACCGGAGCGCCAACCCGACTGGAGGGGAGCAGTCTTGATCGTTCGTCAGTCACATGGGAAAAGGGGGCACCGCCGGGCCCTGGAGCTACTACTGTGGCGTCGGCCGCCCGGCCGATGCCGAGGGTGGCCCGCGCAACGATCGCAACGCTCGTGCACGACCTCACCGAGAGGTATCGACATGATCACTCGCAGATCGCTCATCGGCGCCGGGGCCCTGGCCGTCCCGCTGGCCGCCGTCCCGGCCCTGCCCGCCGTCGCCACCGCGACCGAGGCCCGACGACGACGATGGTCCCGGCTCTCCGACCGTCTGCACGGCACGCTCGTCCTCCCCGGCGACCCGGCCTACGGCGTCGCCAAGCAGATCGGCCAGGCCCGCTTCGACTCGGTCGAACCGGCCGCCGTCGCCTACTGCGTCGACGAGGCCGACGTCTCGCTCTGCCTCCGCTACGCCCAGGACCAGGACCTGCCGATCGCCGTCCGCGCCGGCGGCCACAGCGGCGGCGGCTGGTCCACCGGCACCGGTCTGGTGGTCGACGTCTCCCGGCTGAACAGCGCCGCGGTGACACCCGGGTCCGCCACCTTCGGCGGCGGCACCCAGCTCGTCGACGTGACCAATGCCGTCGCTCCGCACGGCCTGGCCGTCTCCGGCGGCTTCTGCCCCACCGTGTCCCTCGGCGGCTTCCTCCAGGGCGGCGGCATCGGCCTGCTGACCCGCCATGTCGGCATCTCCAGCGACAAGGTGACCTCGGCCCGGGTGGTGCTGGCGAGCGGCCGGACCGTCACCGCCTCGCCCGAGGAGCACGACGACCTGTACTGGGCGCTGCGCGGCGGCGGTGGCGGCAACTTCGGTGTCGTCACCTCCTACACGGTGACCCCGGTGCCGGTGACGACCCTGACCATGGCCAGCCTCACCTGGTCCTTCGACCGCGCGGTGGATGTGCTGGACGCCTGGGCGCACTGGCTGCCCGACGCCCCGCGGACCCTCGGCGGCGGGGCGGTGGTCGGCCTGCGGGACGCCGCGCCCGGCGCCACCCCGTTCGTCTCGGTGCTGATCGGTTCGGTCGGCACCGAGGCCGAACTCAATGCCCAGATAGGCCGGTTGGTCGACCTGGTGGGCGCGGTGCCGGCCTCCCGGAGCGGGTACACCGCCCCGTACCTGTCCGTCATGATGGGCTTCTACGGCTGCGGCTCCTACACCCAGGACCAGTGTCACCGGACGGGTACCGGGCCGACGGCCGTACTGCCCCGGCCGACCGCCGCCGTGGACCGGGGCCGGCTGTTCGACGCCCCGCCGCCGCGCGCGGTCTGGGACGCCGCGGTCGGCCTGCTGGACCGGGACCGACTGGCCGGGCAGCAGCGGATGGTGCAGTTGAGCGCGCTCGGCGGCGCCGCCAACGATCCGGCGCGCACGGCCACCGCGTACGTCCACCGGAACGCGCTGTTCAACGCGAGCCTCGGCGCGGTGATCGCCTCCGGACCGGTGGACGAGACGGCGGTCGCGGCGGCCCGAAGCTGGGCGGACGCCGGTTTCGCGGTGCTCGACCCGCACTCCTCCGGCGAGACGTACCAGAACTTCGTCGATCCCGGACTGCCGGACTGGCGGCGCGCCTACTACGGGGAGAACTATCCCCGGCTGGTCGCGGTGAAGCGCCGGTACGACCCCCACCGGCTGTTCTCCTTCGCCCAGGCCGTCGGCGCCTGACCCGGGCCGGCCGTCGGGCCCGGTCGTCCGGGCCCGACGCCGATCGGCACCACCCCGGCGGGGCGGCCGATTCCGGCCGGGGCCGCACCGTCGAGCGGGCACAATGGCGTATGACGGTCGGCCCCCGCCGCGGGGGCCTGGGGCATGTCGACTTGGAGGCCCGGGTGAGCGATCTTCCGCGCAAGGCAATGACCCGCACGGCAAGACTCGCCGCCCTGCCGCTGGGGATAGCCGGCCGGGCCACCCTGGGGCTGGGGAAGCGGATCGGCGGCCGGTCGGCCGAGGTGGTGACCGCCGAGCTGCAACAGGCGACCGCCGATCAGCTGTTCAAGGTCCTGGGCGAGCTCAAGGGCGGGGCGATGAAGTTCGGACAGGTACTGTCCGTCTTCGAGGCCGCGCTGCCCGAGGAGGTGGCCGGACCGTACCGGGCGGCGTTGACCAAGCTGCAGGACGCCGCGCCGCCGATGCCGGCCGCGAAGGTGCACGCGGCGCTGGCGGAGCGGCTGGGCGCGGACTGGCGGAGCCTGTTCCTGGAGTTCGAGGACCGGCCGTCGGCGGCCGCGTCGATCGGCCAGGTGCACCGGGCGGTGTGGCACGACGGCCGCACCGTCGCGGTCAAGGTCCAGTACCCGGGAGCCGGTGACGCGCTGCTGGCGGACCTGTCGCAGCTGAGCCGGGTGGCATGGCTGCTGGGTCCGCTGATTCCGGGTCTGGACATCAAGCCCTTGATCACGGAGCTGCGGGAGCGGGTCGCCGAGGAGCTCGACTACGAGCTGGAGGCCCAGGCCCAGCGCCGTCACGCCGAGGAGTTCGCGGACGATCCGGAGATCGCGGTGCCCGGGGTGGTGGCCCAGGCGGACCAGGTCCTGGTGTCGGAGTGGATGGACGGCACGCCCCTGGCCGAGGTGATCGCCTCGGGGTCGCAGGAGGAGCGGGACCGGGCGGGGAAGTTGCTGGCGCGGTTCCTGTTCGCCGGTCCGTCGCGGACGGGCCTGCTGCACGCGGATCCGCATCCGGGCAACTTCCGGCTGCTGAAGGACGACGGCCCGGTGGAGGGCTGGCGGCTGGGGGTGCTGGACTTCGGGACGGTGGACCGGTTGCCGGGCGGGTTGCCGGCGCCGATCGGGGCGTCCCTGCGGATGGCCCTGGCCGGGGACGCCGCGGGTGTGCTGGCGATGCTGCGCGAGGAGGGCTTCGTGAAGCCCTCGATCGAGCTGGACCCGGACGCGGTGCTGGACTATCTGGTGCCGATCATCGAGCCGGCGGCGGTGGAGTCGTTCCACTTCACTCGGGCGTGGATGCGGGCCCAGGCGGCGCGGATCGCTGATCCGCGCTCCCCCGCGTACAACCTGGGCAAGCAGTTGAACCTGCCGCCGTCGTACCTGCTGATCCACCGGGTGACGCTGAGCACCATCGGGGTGCTGTGCCAGTTGGGCGCGAAGGCGCCGTTCCGGGTCGAGATGCTGGAGTGGCTGCCGGAGTTCGCGGGGCCGGGCTCGGCGAGCAGCCGTCCGACGGCAAGGCCGGCGGCTCCGAAGGGCACGCCCCAGAAGGGCACCTCGCAGAAGGCCGCAGCTCCGAAGGCCGCAACCCAGAAGGCCCCTGCGGCGCAGCGGTCGGCGCCCGCGCGGCGCCGGGGCCCGTCGACCGGGGACTGACCGCCCCGCCGCCCGTCACCCCGCCGCCCGCCACGGCGGCAACCGCAGCAACGGCCGCAGGCCGCCTCCCGAAGTCGGGGGGCGGCCTGCGGCGCGACGGGGGTCCGGCGGGGCCGGGCGGGTACCGGCGTCCCGGTCACCTGCCGGCCTTGCCCGGGCATGGCGATATCGCCTCGGGTCGTCGCCACCTCTCGGTGGTACGACCTCGGGGCGATGTCACATCAGGGCGACGGCGATGGCCTTGCGGGCCCGCAGCGAGGCGCGCTCGGCCTTCTGCTTGAGCCGGTGCGCCCGGGCGACCCGGCCGACGAGCCGTTGGTGCTCGGCCTCCTGGAGGCGCTCTTGCATATGGGCCCGGGCCAGGGATTCGTGGAGGAGTTGCATTTCGAGGGTCCTGTTCTGGATCTGAAGTTCGGTGGTCTGCTCAGCGCGGACGGTCGGATCGATGGCGGCGGCGGTCATGTGGTGGTCCTGCTCGGGGTGCGTCGTCGGGAAGGGGCGGATGCGGGCGGCGTCGGCCTTGGCGGCCGCGAGGCGTACGGAGCGGCGGAGGGAGTTGTCCGGCAGGGGCTGCTCTCCCCGGCGGACGGCCTCGGCCCCGGACGCGGGGTTCACGCCGCGACCTCGGTCTTGCGCGGGCGGCCACGCGGCCGCTTGCGGGCCACGACGACACCCTGGACGAAGAGCTCGCCACCCCAGACGCCCCACGGCTCGCGGCGCTCGACCGCACCGGTGAGACAGGCGTCCTTGACCGGGCAGGTGCCGCAGAGGGACTTCGCGTACTCGACGTCGGCGGGCGTCTCGGCGAAGAAGACCTCGGGGTCGAAGGCGCGGCACGGGATGGGGAGACCGAGCTGCTCGGCCTGGTCGATCGAGGTGAACTGCATGGGGAGAACCTCCGGGGGGTCGGCCTGGTCGGCCTTGATCTGGGTTGTCGGCGGTACGGACGGGGTGGGCGGTGTGATGACCGTGGACACTGTGTGCGTCTTCCTCGTCTTCTCAGTGGGTCCGGCTCAGCTGACTGGTGGGGCTGGGCCGGAGGCCCCGGAGGGCCTGGGTGGTCTTGCGTACCGGACAAAACAGAAGGGCCGCGGATCCCGGTGTGACGGGGTTCCGCGGCCCTGGAGGCGCCGACCTGAGGTTGCTCAGGTTCGTTCTCTCCAGGGTTCAGGCCCGCGGAAGGCCCGCATCCGGATGGCCGTGGCGTCCGCGAGGACGACCATGGCCCGGTCGATCTGCTGCTGGTTCTGCTTCTGGGCGTTTCCGGCACCGCTGACCTGCGCATAGTCGCCATGCATGGCGACTACGGCCGTCTTCGGTGCCTGGGTCGGTCGCTCGTCACGCGGGGAGCGGGACTCGTCGACCGACGCCCAGTCGCCGGACAGACCAATCTCGACACGGGTGGCCCCGAAGCTGCCGCCCTCATCGCCATTGCTGCCGAAGCCAGTGTGTCCAAGACCACTGACAACGGAGGCGGCGAAGGCGGGGACAACGGAGACACCGGTGGTGTCGAGACCCAGACCGGTTCCGCACAGCTCAGCGGTGATCCGCAGGCTGGCGGCGGCACGCACGGAGGCAGCGTCGACGGTCTGGCCAGTCATTTTGGTGATCATGATGTCCACTGTCTTCGCCTCCTCTCGGCGTCTCGCGGAGCCTGGTTTCCCGGGCTCCGAACTGTTCGGATGTCTGTCTCGGTGAAGCTGGTGGGGCAGGGGGGCACAGCGACAGGTTTCACCCCGTGCGTTCGCGTCCCCTTGACCGCTCCGGCAGGCTATTGCGCTCCCGGTACGGCGCGCAAACTATTTTTCCGGCGAGTTTCCCGACGGTCTCCTCGGCGCTCCCCGGCGCCGGCTGTGATCGCCCCGGACCGGCTCAGGCCGGTTCGTCCGACTGACCGTCCATGACGTCCGCCGGATCCCCCTCGGGCTCCTCCCCCGCACACAACGAGAGCACGGCCGCCCCGTATTTGTCCAGCTTCATGGCCCCGACCCCGGAGATCACGGCCAGCTCCTGGCGGTTGGCGGGGACGTCCTCGGCGATGGCCATCAGGGTGGCGTCGGTGAAGACGACATAGGCGGGCGCGCCCTGCTCCCTGGCCTGGGCGGCACGCCATTCGCGCAGCCGCTCGTAGAGCGCCTCGTCCATGGTGGAGGGGCAGGTCTCGCAGCGGCGGAGCTTGCGCTCGACGGCCTCGGTGAGGACGCGCTCGCAGACCCGGCAGGTGACCGGGCCGCGGACCCGGCGCCCGGCGGAGCGCTCGCCGCCCTCGACCCCGCCGCGTCCGCCGCGCCCGGCGGGGCGGCTGCCGGGGGCGCTGGAGCCGGGGCGCAGCCCGTCCAGGAAGCGGGTGGGCTTGCGGGAGGCCCGGCCGCCCGGGGAGCGGGAGAGCGCCCAGGACAGGGTGAGGTGCTTGCGGGCGCGGGTGACGCCGACATAGAGGAGGCGGCGCTCCTCCTCGACCTGCTCGTCCGTCTTGGCGTAGATGATCGGCAGGGTGCCCTCGGTGAGGCCGACGAGGAAGACGGCGTCCCACTCGAGGCCCTTGGCGGCGTGCAGGGAGGCCAGGGTGACGCCCTCGACGGCGGGGGCGTGCTGGGCGGCGGCGCGGGCGTCGAGTTCGGCGACGTAGGCGGCGAGGTCGGTGGTCAGCCCCTCGGCGGTGCGGCCGCGCTCGAACTCCTCGGCGAGCCGGACCAGCGCGGCGAGGGATTCCCAGCGGTCCCGGACGGCGCCGGAGCCGGCGGGGGGCTCGGGGGTGAAGCCGCGGGCGGCGAGGACGGCGCGGACCTGTCCCGCGAGGTCGGGGGCGCCGTCGGTGACGGGGTCGGAGCCGGCCCGGGCCGCGCCGCGGAGCAGCACGCCGGCGTCCCGGACCTCGGGGCGCTCGAAGAACCGCTCGGCGCCCTTGAGCTGGTAGGGGACGCCGAGGTCGGAGAGGGCCTGCTCGTAGACCTCGGACTGGCCGTTGGTGCGGAAGAGGACGGCGATCTCGCTGGCCCGCACACCGGCGGCGATGAGGTCCTTGATCCGCCGGGCGGTGGTCTCGGCCTCGGTGGGCTCGTCCTCGTACTCGGTGTAGAGGGGTTCGGGGCCGGCCTCGCGCTGGGAGACGAGTTCGAGGCGGTGGCGGGCGGCCTCGCCCCTGGCCTGGGCGAGCAGCCCGTTGGCGAGGTGGACGACCTGGGGGGTGGAGCGGTAGTCGCGGACCAGCTTGACGACGGTGGCCTCGGGGTGGCGGGTGCGGAAGCCGAGCAGGTAGTCGGGGGTGGCGCCGGTGAAGGAGTAGATGGTCTGGCTGGCGTCGCCGACGACGCAGAGGCTGGCGCCGCCGCCGGGACCGGTCCACTGGTCGAGGAGGCGCTGCTGGAGCGGGGAGACGTCCTGGTACTCGTCGACGGTGAAGTGCCGGTACTGGGCGCGGACCTGGTCGGCGATGTCGGGACGGTCCTCCAGGATGGCGGCGGTGAGCAGCAGGACGTCCTCGAAGTCGATGTTCCCGCGGCGGCTCTTGGTCTCCTCGTAGACGCGGTAGACCTGGGCGGTCTCGGCGGGGTCGCGGGGGGCCTCGCGGCCGGACTTGGCGACGGCCGCGGGGTAGTCGTCGGGGCCGGTCTGGGTGACCTTGGCCCATTCGATCTCGGCGGTGAGGTCGCGCAGCTCGGTGCGCTGGACGCGCAGGCCGCAGCGGCCCGCGGCCTCGGCGACCAGCTGGACCTTGCGTTCGAGCAGCTGCGGGACGGGGCCGCCGATGGCGCGGGGCCAGAAGTAGTGGAGCTGGCGCAGCGCGGCGGCGTGGAAGGTGCGGGCCTGGACGCCGTCGGCACCGAGCTGGCGCAGGCGGCCGCGCATCTCGCCGGCGGCGCGGGCGGTGAAGGTGACGGCGAGGACCTGCTGGGGCTGGTAGACGCCGCTGCGCACGCCGTAGGCGATGCGGTGGGTGATGGCCCGGGTCTTGCCGGTGCCGGCACCGGCGAGGACGCAGACCGGACCGTGCAGGGCGGTGGCGACGGCCCGCTGCTCGGGGTCGAGTCCGGCGAGGACGGCGTCGGGGCCGCCGGCGGCGGGGTGGCCGGTCCGGTGTGCGTCCTGGTGTCCGTCGAACGGGCTGCCGCTCAAGAGGTCTTCCTGCATGCGTTCCATCCTCTCAGCCCGGGCGGACATCCCGGGCAGGGTTGTCCACAAGCCCGGTGCGATCGCCGGATGATCGCGGCGCGGACGGCGGGTGGTGGCATACCCGGGGCGTGTACCTCCGGGCGCGCGCCGTTATGCCGGGTCGGCCTGCCCCGCCGGAATGCCGGGACCGACGTGGACCGACGCCGTGCACCGACGCCGTGGAATGACCGCCGTGGAATGACCGCCGGGCAGTGGACGTTGTCCCCCCGGAGCCGTGAAACGCACGCGGTACCGGTACGCGCGCGCGTTAGCGTCCGCACGCCCCTCTCCACCCGATTCGCTATCCGAAGGAGTCCCCTCGATGTCCGGCAGCGTGACGATGTACAGCACGACCTGGTGCGGCTACTGCAACCGGCTCAAGAGCCAGCTGGAGCGCGAGGGCATCGGTTACACCGAGATCAACATCGAGGAGGACCCGGCGTCGGCGTCCTTCGTCGAGTCGGTGAACGGCGGCAACCAGACCGTGCCGACCGTGCTGGTGACGCCGGCCGCCGGCGGCGAGCGGGTCGTGATGACCAACCCGAGCCTGCTGCAGGTGAAGAAGGCCCTGGCGGCCTGACGCCCAGCAGTCCGGCATCCGGCGGCCTGACACCCGGCAGTCCGAGGCCCGGCGGTCCCGGCCGGCGCGCGCCCGCCCCGCGGGTCACTGCGCGTCGGCCCGGGCCGGGTCGACGGGAGCCGCGGGCGCGGGCAGCGTGGTCCGGGCGGCGAGGTCGCCGACCCCGTAGACCAGCCGGCTGCGGTCGGCCGAGTACCGGGTCTCGATGACCCGGACCGGCCCGCGCCGGTCGTAGGTGACCCGGGTCTGGACCACCAGCGGCACCCCGGGGCCGCCCTGGAACCACTGGGCCTCCTCGGGGCCGGGCATCCGGGCGACCAGGTGGTCGACGGCGCCGACCTCGGTGCGGCCGAGGGCGGCCAGCACGGCCTCGTCGCCGCCGTCGATCTGGTCGGGTTCCATCAGCGGGGTGCCGGCGGCGAGGCCGGCCCGGTAGTGGCTCTCCTCGATCGAGTACGGCTCGCGGTCGAGCAGGCGCAGCTGGCGGCGGACGACGATGGCCTCGCCGGGGCGCAGTCCGAGGCGCTCGGCGATGTCGACGCGGGCCCGGACGATCATCATCTCGAAGTCGACGGTGAGTTCGCGTCCGCTGTCGTCGGCCTCGCCCCGGTAGACGGCGCTGGGGGTGGCCAGGCAGTCCAGCGGGGCGGGGCCCTGCGGTTCGAGGCGGGGTGCGGGTCCGTAGGCGCGGTGGTCGAGCACGGGGTGCTCGCGCAGGTAGGTGCCCTTGCCCTGGAGACGGACGAGCCGGCCCTCGTTGACGAGGACGTCGACGGCCAGGCGGACGGTGTTGCGGGCGACGCCGTACTGGCGCTCCAGCTCGCTCTCGACCGGGAGGGCGGCCGCGGTGGTGAACTCGCCCTCGGCGATGCGGCGGCGCAGGTCCGCGGCGAGGCGCTGGTATTTGGGGGATTGGGCGGTGCCCCGGGGGATTGTCACCCGAGTGAATGTAGCGAGACGGGTGAGCGGCTTTCAGGCGTTTGCGGCAAAGTCGCCCGGGATCGGTGACAGTGTCCCCCCGGTGCCCCGGGGCCCTTCCGGGCAGGGCCGCTCCGATTACGAACATCCTGGGGAGACAGGTTCGGAATGGAAATTGGGGGCGCGCGAATCAACTCCGCGCGCCCCCAATCCATGGAACGCTCCGACCCCCCGGCCCCTCGGGGCCGCCGCCGGAATTACCAGCGGGCCGCCGTCGGCAGCGGCTCGCCGTACCAGAGCTCGACCAGGTGCCGGGCGATCGAGATCCCGGACGGCGGCAGGATCTCCCCCGCCGCCATGCCCGCCCGCAGCTCCTCCCGGGAGAACCAGCGCGCCTCGGCCAGCTCCTCCCCGTCCACGGTGATCGCGGTGCCGTCCGGGTGCGCCTTGCCCAGGAAGCCCAGCATCAGGCTGGACGGGAACGGCCACGGCTGGCTGGCCACGTAGGAGACCTCGGCGACCTTCACCCCGGCCTCCTCGTACACCTCGCGCACGACCGCCTGCTCGATCGACTCCCCCGGCTCGACGAAGCCGGCCAGCGTCGACCAGCGGCCCTCGGGCCACAGCGCCTGGCGGCCGAGCAGGCAGCGGTCCTGCTCGTCGGTGATCATCATGATCACGGCCGGGTCGGTGCGCGGGTAGTGCTCGGCCGCGCAGGAGGTGCAGCGCCGCACGTGCCCGGCGCCGGCCTTCTCGGTCGGGTGGCCGCAGCGCGAGCAGAAGCTGTGCAGCCGGTGCCAGTGCTCCAGGGCGACGGCGTGCACCAGCAGCCCGGCGTCCCGGTCGGAGAGCAGCGCGCCGACCTCGCGCAGCCCGGCCGGACGGGCGTCGCCGTCCAGTCGGCCCGGCAGGCTCTCGCCCGCCAGCGCGAAGTAGGAGACGCCGTCCTCGTCGGTGCCGAGGAAGTACCGGTCACCGTTCTGCGGTGCCTCGAAGGAGGGCAGCAGGACCAGCTCGGTCCCCTGCCCGCTGTCCACCACGAACGCCTCGCCGCCGGCGATCGGCAGCACCTTGGTGGACGGGTGGCTCCACGCGGCCGCCAGCCAGGGCTCGTCGACCCGGTGCTGGGCCGCCCGGTCCACCCCGGCCCGGGCCAGCGCCAGGTGCAACGGGTGTTCGGTCTCAGGCACGGTGCTCAACTGTTCCATCCCCACGTGATGAGTCTTCCGGACGGGTCGGGTGCGCCGCGCGGGCGGGACGGCGGGCGCCGCCCACCGCCTCGGCGGCGCGCTGCCGATTCACTCCTGCACTCCTGCCCACCGCCGGGCCGCCAGTTCTCGGCGAGGTCGGCCCACAGGTAGGCGGCGGTCTCGACACCCTTGGCCAGCAGGTCCAGCTCGACCTTCTCGTCCACCGAGTGCCAGCCGTCCGAGGGCACCGAGATGCCGAGGAACAGCACCGGCGCGCCGAGCACGTCCTGAAGGTCGGCCGCGGGGCCGGAACCGCCCTCGCGGGTGAACAGGATCCGCTGCTCGAAGGCC
Organism: Streptomyces sp. NRRL S-495; assembly: GCF_000966955.1. Lineage (NCBI taxonomy): Bacteria > Bacillati > Actinomycetota > Actinomycetes > Kitasatosporales > Streptomycetaceae > Streptomyces > Streptomyces sp. NRRL S-495. The sequence continues at coordinate 13,553 of NZ_JZWY01000118.1, read as the reverse complement.
CGGCCCATGGCCCGGACGGTGGACTGCAGCGCCGGGTGGTCGAGCGGGGTCAGGCAGGGCCTGGTCGCGCCCGGGAAGACCAGCTCGTACCTGATGCCCTCGGGCACCCGGTCGGCCACCCAGGAGCGGACGGCCTCGCGGACCTTCTCGACCTCCTGCCCGGCGACCAGCCGGAAGGACAGCTTCAGATGGGCCGAGGCGGGCACGATGGTCTTGCCGCCGGGGCCGGTGTAGCCGCCCCAGATGCCGTTGACCTCGGCGGTCGGGCGGGCCCAGATCCGCTCCAGGGTGGAGTAGCCGGCCTCGCCGCGGGTGCCGTACGACTTGGCGACCTTCAGCCAGGCGGCCTCGTCGAAGGGCAGCTCGGCGAAGAGCTCGCGCTCGCGGTCGGTCAGCTCGACCACGCCGTCGTAGAAGCCGGGGACGGCGACCCGGTGGTCGGCGTCGTGCAGACCGGCGGCCAGCTCGGCGGCGACGGCGGCCGGGTTGGGCACGGCGCCGCCGAAGGAGCCGGAGTGGATGTCGGTGTCCGGCCCGTACAGGTCGATCTGGGCGTCCGCGAGGCCGCGCATACCGGTGCAGACGGTCGGCGTGGTCTCGGACCACATACCGGTGTCCGAGATGATGACCACATCGGCGGCCAGTCGGTCGGCCTCGCGGCGGACCAGCTCGGCGAAGTGCGGCGAGCCGGACTCCTCCTCGCCCTCGACGAGCAGCTTGAGGTTGACGGCCGGCGCGGTGCGACCGGTGGCGGCCAGGTGGGCCCGCACCCCGAGGGTGTGGAAGAAGACCTGGCCCTTGTCGTCGGCGGCGCCCCGGGCGTACAGCCGGTTGCCGACCACGGTCGGTTCGAACGGGTCGGTCGCCCAGCCGTCCTCGCGGGCGGCGGGCTGCACGTCGTGGTGCCCGTAGACGAGCACGGTCGGCGCGGACGGGTCCCCGGAGGGCCACTCGGCGAAGACCGCCGGCAGGCCGTCCGTCTCCCACACCTCGGCCACCGGGAAGCCGGTGTCGCGCAGCTTGGCGGCCAGCCACTCGGCGGAGCGCCGCACGTCCGCGGCCCGGCCGGGGTCGGCGGACACCGAGGGGATGCGCAGCCAGTCGGCGAGGTCCGCGAGGAAGGCGGCCTGGTGCTGGTCGATGAAGGAGCGGACGACGCTGTCCGGGGTTCTCGTCATACCGACGACTTTAGTTCGCCCGGGCACCCCGCAGCGGCCCCGGTCCCACCGGGCGGGCACCCCGGGGCCTGTAACGTCCGTCACCCCCGGACGCGCGCGGGAAGCGGCGCCGGGGGCGACGGGTCGACAGAACGGTCGACGGAACAACGGGAAGGACGGCGGGGACCGGCGGACCGACCCACCGGGGCGGATCAGCCGGAGCGGATCAACCGGAGCGGCGCAGCAGCGAGATCCGCGAGCGGGTGAGCAGTGCGGCCAGCGCCACCGCGAGCAGCGGCAGCACGATCACGGTCACCCCGATGTTGAGCCAGGGGAACACCACGATGCCCTTGGCCGCCTCCTCCTGGAGGCTCATCCCCGGGTAGCCGGACCCGGCGGCCTCGACCTTGCGCAGGGCGACGGCGGGCACGATGCCCGCGGCGGCTCCGAGCAGGGCGCCCATGGCGGCGATGACCCCGCACTGGAACCCGGAGAGGGTGCGCCGGATCCGGGGCGCGGCGCCGACGGCGGCGAGGGTGGTGAGGTCCCGCTGGGAGTCGGCGGCGGCGAGGCCGGTCGCGATGCCGGCGGCGCCGAGGGCGACGAGGCCGGCGAACGCGGTGAGCCCGAGGCTGATCAGGTCGCCCGGGGACTGGTAGCCGCGCTCGACCTCGAACTCGATGCCGTCGGACAGCTTGGCGAGGGCGGCCCGGGCCCGCTGCTCGGCGCCATCGGCGGGCGCGGTGTCGGGCAGCCAGACGGAGCCCGCGTCGCTGCTGGAGAGGCCGAGCCGGTGGACGGTCTCGGCACTGACCACGGCGGTCCCGCCGGGGTTGAAGGGGCTGGTGACGAACACCGCGTCGACGGTGACGGTGCGCGCGGCGGGCTCGAAGTCCGCGTCCATCGGGCCGTCGGGGTAGGGCTCGGTGAGTTCGAGGGCGACCTTGCCGTCCTTGAGGTAGCGCTCGTCGAACACGACGGCCTTGCCCTGGGCGATCGCCTGCCCGACGGCCGGGTCGGTGACGCCGTAGAGGTTGCGCAGCAGGGCGGCGTCGCCGGACTGGACGGCGCCGAAGCTGTTGCCGCGGGTGATGACGCGGTCCTTGCAGCGCTGGTCCTCGCGGCCGAGCCGTTCGATCTCCTCCTGGCTGAGGGTGCGGCGGCCCTTGCCCCAGATCGGGCACTTCCGCTCCTCGGGCAGGGCCACCGAGACACGGCCGCAGTTCTGGCCGGAGGCCCGGCAGTCGCCCAGGTAGTTGACCCGCTGGACGTCGGCGCGGGCGCCGAGGCCGGGGACGGAGTTCTGCACGGCGCCGCGCTGCTGGGACAGCATCGAGCCGTCGGAGGCGGCGCCCCAGCCGCTGGACAGGATGACGACGTTGGCGGGACCGGCGGCCACGTACTCGCGGCGGTGCTCCTCGTCGCTGCTGGCGACGTAGACACCGACGGCGACGCTGCCGGCCACGGCGGCCATGACGGCGGCGACGGCGGGGGCGGTGCGGCCGCGGTGGCGGACGGAGTCGCGCAGGGCGAGGCGGGGGCCGAGCGGCAGCCAGCGGCCGATCCGGCCGAACAGGCCGACCAGGTAGGGGGTGAGGGCGACCATGCCGAGCTCCGCGATCACGGAGCCGCCGAGGACGGCGAGCGAGCGGCTGCCGAAGCCGCCGGTGGCGCCGAGCAGGGCGAGAGCGGAGCCGCCACCGAGCATGAGCAGGCCGAGCAGGGCGAGCTTGCGGCTGGGCGGCTTGAGGTTGTCGCGCCCGGTGAGGGCGGCGACGACGTCCTGCCGGGAGGCCTGGACGGCGGGCACGACGGCGGCGAGCAGACCGGTGACGAGCCCGATGAGCAGGATGCCGAGCAGGTCGAGCGGCTGCAGGTCGAAGTGGCCGAAGCGCTGGCCGGCGGCCTCCTCGGCGCGGGTGCGGAGCAGGGCGACCAGGCCGATGCCGCCGGCCAGACCGACGACGGCGCCGGTGAGGCCGAGGACGACACCGCCACCGAGGACGACGGCCCGCACCTGGGCGCGGTCACCGCCGCCGGCGGCGAGCAGGCCGAGCTGGCGGCGGGAGCGGCGGGCGCCGACGGCGAAGGCGGGGCCGGCCAGCAGGACGATCTCCAGCAGGGCCATGCCGACCACGGTGCCGAGGACGACGACGGCAGTCCGGTCGAAGAAGGGGGTGCGGCCGCTGTTGCCCTGGCTGTCCTGGTAGGCGTAGAACGGCACCTCGGAGCGGGCCGGCGGGTCGAGGAGCACGGCGCGCGAGGCGGTGGCGAAGCCGTACTTGTTGAGCTCCATCACCTTGGGCCAGTCGACGACGGCCCCGGCGGGGAGCTTGACCAGCCAGTGGCTGACGCTCTCGCTCACCGAGCTGGCGCCGCTGCGGACCCCGCTGTTCGGCAGCTTGTCGAGCACGGTGCCCGGGCGGGCGAACAGGACGGCGGTGCGCAGGTCGCCGGGGTACTCGGCGACACCGGTGATGGTGAAGGGGGTGGATTCGAGGCCGCGGGGCGCGGTGCGGTCGCCGATCCGCAGCCCGGAGACGTTCAGGAACTCCTGGCTGACGGCCACTTCGTGGTCGGCGCTGGGGGCGCGGCCCTTGACGATGTCGTAGCGGCCGCGCCAGACCGGGTCGGCGAGGTCGGCCTCGGTGATCCGGACGTTGGCGAGGCCCTCGGCGGTGCTGGTGGCGACGTAGGGGCCCTCGCGGAACGGCACCAGGGTGGCGCCGGGCAGGAGCCGGCGGGCGAGCTCGACGGGTTCGGTGTCGAGGCTGAGCCGCTGCTCGGGGGTGTAGGCGGGCTGCCCGTTCTCCTTCTTCGTCTCCGAGGCGTCGGTGAGGTGGTAGTCCTCGTCGGGGTCCGGGGCCTGGAGGACGACGGCGCCGCGGTCGAGGATCTGCAGTTCGGCCGCGGACTGGCCCATGGTGCGGACGGCCTTCTCGACCGGGTCGAGGTCGGCGCTGCGGAAGACCACGTCCGCGCCGGCGACGCCGAGCACGGGCAGGGCGACCATGGCGATCACGAGAGCGCTGCGGCCCTTGGCGCGCAGGGCGTCACGGCGGGCGATGCGCAGGGCGACCCGCCAGGAACTGAGCTTCACTCCGTCACCGGGCCCTTCGCGTTGGTGGCGGCGGCGAGGAGGAGGCTGCCGGCGTCCTGGCTGGCGCTCTCGTCGACCATGCGGCCGTCGCGGAGGAAGACGACGCGGTCGGCCCAGGCGGCGTGCCGGGCTTCGTGGGTGACCATCATGGCGGCGGCGCCGGCGTCGCAGCGGGCCCGCAGCACGGCGAGCACGGACTCGCCGGTGGTGGAGTCGAGGGCGCCGGTGGGCTCGTCGGCGAGCACGAGACGGCGGTCGCCGATGAGGGCGCGGGCGATGGCGACGCGCTGTTGCTGACCGCCGGACATGTCGTCGGGGAAGCGGTCGGCGAGCTCGGGGATGCCGAGCTCCTCCAGGGCGGTGAGGGCCTCGCGGCGGGCGGCGCGGGCGGACAGGCCGTCGAGTTCGCGCGGCAGGGAGATGTTCTCGGCGGCGGTGAGGGCCGGTATCAGGTTGTAGTCCTGGAAGACGTAGCCGACGGAGCGGCGGCGGACCTCGGCGAGCCGCTTGCGGCCGAGGCCGCCGAGGGCGACGCCCTCGACCAGGACCTGGCCGGTGCTGGGGCTGTCGAGGCCGCCGGCGAGGGTCAGCAGGGTGGACTTGCCGGAGCCGGACGGGCCCATGACGGCGACGAACTCGCCGGGGCGGACCTTGAGGTCGACGCCGCGCAGCGCCTGGACCTCGGCGGCGCCCTGGCCGTGGACACGGGTGACGTGGTCCAGGTGCAGGACGGCGTCGCCGCTCCTGGTCGGATCGGTGTGGGACACGGTTCCCCCTGCTGTGGTGGGGCCCGTCGCGCGATGGCGGCGGTCGGGCCGGTGGTTCGGGTCAAAGCCGGTTCGGGTCGGGCCGGTTCGGGTCAAAGCCGGTTCGGGTCGGGCCGGTTCGGGTCCGGCCCAGTGGCACGCGGGGTGTCAGGCCTTGCTGCGGCGGCGGCCGAAGCGGGCGGGCGCGGCGGCCGCGCCGTCACCCGCCCCGGCGGCGCGCTTCTCGGCCGCGCGGGCCTGCTCCGCCTCCGCGTGCTGGGCGAGCCGGGTCTCGCAGTGGTCGAGCCAGCGGACCTCGGCCTCGGTCTGGAAGATCAGCTGTTCGAGGACGAGCAGCCAGGCGAGGTCGGCGCCGGGCTGCTCGGGCCCGCCGGGCCGACTCTCGCCGGTCAGGGCGCGGGCCTTGAGCCGGGTGTAGTCCTGGAGCGCCTTGATGCTGTGCCGGCGCTGGCCCTGGACGACGGCGGGCACGTCGACGCCCGGCACGGTGACGGCCATGGCGAGCTTGATGGCGAGCTCGTCCCGGGGCGGGTTGGTGCGCGGCACCGGGGTGTCGAACCAGGTCCGCAGTTCGGCGCGGCCGGCTTCGGTGGCCTCGTAGAACTGGTGGCCCTCCTCGTCCTCCCCGGCGGGGACGACCAGGCCGTCGCGTTCCAGTCGGGCCAGGGTGGTGTAGACCTGGCCGACGTTCAGCGGCCAGGTGGCGCCGGTGCGCGCCTCGAACTCGGTTCTCAGCTGGTAGCCGTAGCGCGGCCCCTGGTCGAGCAGGGCGAGCAGGCCGTGGCGGATGGACATACCGAGTATGTATACCCGGTATGCTCGACGGGTCAAGCCGGGACCCCGCGGGGCGCACCCGCGGAGAACCCCGGCCAGGACCCCCGGGACGGGAGCCGACGCGGGCGGGCCGACGGCGACCGGTAACGTCGTACCGCGTGAGCCAGTTGCGCATCGCCACCTTCAACCTGCTGCACGGCCGACCGCTGGCCCCCGACGGCACCCCGCGGCCCTTCCCGCCCGACCCCGCGGGACCGCTCGCGGAGGCGGTGGCCGCGCTGGACGCCGACGTGCTGGCCCTCCAGGAGGTGGACCGGCACCAGGCCCGCTCCGGCGGTACCGACCAGGCCGCCGTCGCCGCCGCCGCGATGGGCGCCGCCGACTGGCGCTTCGCCGCGGCCCTGCACGGCCGCCCCGCGCCGGTGGCCGGCTGGCTGCCGGAACCCTCGGCGCCCCCCGGGATCCAGGTGTACGGGCCGGCCGAACTCGGCGCGCAGGCACCGCCCGCCTACGGCACCGCGCTGCTGACCCGGCTGCCGGTGCTGCACTGGCGGGCCCGCCGGTTCGCGCCGGCGCCGTTCGGACTCCCGCTGCGGGTGGCCGGACGGCGCGGGCTGACACCCGTTCCGGACGAGCCGCGCGCGGCGCTGGCGGCGGTACTGGAGGGCGGCCAGGGGCCGTTCACGGTGGTCGCGGCGCACCTGTCGTTCGTCCCGGGCTGGAACATGGCGCAGCTGGCGGCGATCCGCCGGTGGATCGCCGACCTGCCGCAGCCGTACCTGGTGCTGGGGGACTTCAACCTGGTGGGCGCGGTGCCGCGCACGGTGCTGGGCGGGGCGAGCGCGCTGGAACGGTCGGCGCCCCGGGCGCGGGTGCGGGAGCTGCGGGCGGCCCGGCGGGCCCGGCCGGCGCTGGTGGAGCCGCGCCGGCGGCGGGTGCGGGAGCCGCGGGCGCGGCTCCAGGGCTGGTACGACCTGGCGCGCACGCCCACCTACCCCTCGCACCGGCCGGCGGTGCAGTTCGACCATGTGCTGGCGGTCGGGGTGCCGCGGACGGCGGTGGGACCGGCGACGGCACCGCGCACGGTGGTGTCGGACCACCGCCCGCTGGTGGTCAGGGTGTCGCTGTAGCGGATCTCACTGCCGGGACAGATGCGCGTTCTGCTGCGGAACGTGCGGGACGGACGGGGTGCGCGGGGCCGGCGGGGCGGGCTGCCCACCGGGATCGGCCGGGGCCTGGGCGGCCGCGGCGGTGGTGGCGGTGACGGGCCGGTCGGTGACCGGCGGCGGGTCGTACTGGAGGAGCAGCATGGCGGCGTCGTCGCCGAGCTGGCGTCCGACGTGGCGCACGACGTCCTCGTGCAGGCGGCGCAGCACCTCCACCGGTCCGCCGTCGGCGTGCCGGGGAAAGCGTTCGGCGAGCGGGTAGAAGACGCCGGCCCGGTCGCGGGCCTCGATGACGCCGTCGGTGAAGAGCAGGACCCGGTCGCCGGGGCGGAGCGGGACCCGGTGGACCGGGGGCCGGACGTCGGCGGGGTCGAGGACGCCGAGCGGGGGCACCGTCTCGGCGAGTTCGAGCGGACGGACGGCCTCGCCGCCGCGCAGCAGCAGCGGGGCGGGGTGGCCGCAGTTGACGATCTCGGCGGTGCCGTCGGGGCCCACGCCGATGAGGACGAGGGTGACGAACTCCTCCTCGACGCCGGGGTGGTCGTTCTCGTGCAGGGCGCGGTCGAGGCTGTCGGCCAGCCAGCCGGCGACCTTGTCGAGGGCGGCCTCCTGGTGGGCGGCCTCACGGAAGGCGCCGAGCACGGCGGCGGCGGTCTCGACGGCGCCGAGGCCCTTGCCGCGCACGTCGCCGACGACGGCGCGCACGCCGTGCCGGGTGTTGACGACTTCGTAGAGGTCGCCGCCGATCCGGGCGTGGGCGGCGGCGGCCGCGTAGTGGACGGCGGCGCGGACGGTGCCGACCCGGTCGGGGACGGGGCGCAGCAGGACGCGCCGGGCGATGGAGGCGACCAGCTGGGCGTCGGCGAGGAGGCGCTCCTGGCGCAGCCTCAGGGTGGCGCTGACCCAGCTGATCACGGCGACGAGGACGATGGCGAAGACGGTGGCACTGTGCACGGACTCGCCCAGCACGTCGTTGTGCACGGCCATGGCGAAGGCGGCGACCTCGGTGCAGGCGCCGATGGCGAGGGGGTACCAGGTGCGTCGGCTGACCACGGCGGCCAGCGCGGGGACGGCGGTGAGCGCCGGTTCGACGGTCACCGCGGCGTCGGTGAAGTAGTCGAGGACGACGACCAGCGCCATACCGATGAACGGCAGCGACAGTGCCGTCCTCGGCCAGGTGCCGGTCGCGCCGGGTGCGGTTCCCGGGGTCGGCCCGGCGAACCGTTCTCTGATCCATCCGGTCGCGCTCAACTTCGGTTCTCCAGCAGAAGACGCGGATGCCCGAGGGCACCTGCGGTGATGACTGAGGGTTAGGGAATACGGGCCTCGCTGGCGGCCGGAGCACGGGGGTTGACCGGTTACCGACCCCACAATAGGCGCGAAACGTGCACTACGCACAGGTTTCGCCCGATGCCGTGATGACTTGAATGCTCTCTGTGACTCATTCTTCACTGTTCCCGATCAGGAGCCGTTCCAACTCTTTTCGGTCGGGAAGTCCTGCGGGTTGTTCGATCCGGCCGCTCCGGACGTACAGGAACGAGGCCGTGACCTGCTCCGGCGGAACGCCGGCCTGTTCGGCCCACGCCAGTCGGTACACGGCGAGTTGGAGCGGGTCGGCGGTCTCCTCGCGGTGCGTCTTCCAGTCCACCACTTCGTAGCGTGACGCGCCGCCGATTTCTGACCCGTCGTCACCGTCACGGTAGACCGCGTCGATCCGGCCGCGCACCACCCGGCCCGCCAGCACCAGTTGGAACGGCGCCTCGACCCGCAGCGGGGTCCGGTCGGCGTACGGGGAGCGCAGGAACGCCTCCTTGAGCCGCTCCAGGTCCTGCTCGTCCTCGATGCCGTCGTCGTCGGCGCCGGGCAGCGCGCCCGGGCCGATCAGCATCAGCGGTTCGATCCGCGACTGCACCCAGGCGTGGAAGCGGGTGCCGCGCCGGGCGGCGGGCTGCGGCGGGCGGGGCATCGGGCGGGCGAGGTCGTGCGCGAAGCCGTCCGGGTCGGCGGCCAGCCGCAGCAGCTGGGTGGCGGAGAGCGAGGCCGGCAGCGGCACCTCCCGCACCCGGCCGCGGGAGCGCTCCAACTCGCCGATCAGCGCGGTGAGGTCGCGGTCCCAGGACTCGACCAGCCGGCGGTCCTCGGGCGCCATCGGCCCCGGGTCGGGGGCGGGCTGCCCGGCCAGCCGCCGGTGCACGACCTCGGCGACCCGGCGGCGGGCCTGCTGGGCGGCCGGGTCCAGCGGCAGCGGCCAGGGGCGTTCGACGGGCGCGGCGAGCGCCGGGTTCTCGGCGCCCTCCGCGGGCGGCTCGGCCCAGGCGTCGATCTCGCCGTTGCCGGGGAGTTCGGCGTGCTCGCGGAGCTGCTCCAGGAAGGCGGAGGGGCCGCGCGGGGTCTTCTGGCTGGGCCCCCACCAGTGGCCGGAGGCGAGCAGCAGGGCCCGGGGGCGGGTGAAGGCGACGTAGCCGAGGCGCAGTTCCTCGGTGGCGGAGTGCTCGGCCAGGGCCGCTCTGAACTCCTTCATGGCCTTCGCGTTCCAGTCGCCCCGCAGATCGGGCAGGGTGGCGGCGTCGCCGCGCAGGGCGTGCGGCAGGACCCGCTTGGCGCTGGTCCAGCGCTCGCGCGGGGTCGAGGACGGGAAGGCGCCCTTGACCAGGCCGGGGACGGCGACCACGTCCCACTCCAGGCCCTTGGACTTGTGCGCGGTGAGGACCTTGACGGTGTCCTCGCCGCCGGGCAGGCCGGCGTCCAGGCCCCGGTCGTGCTCCTGGGCGGCGCGCAGGAAGCCGAGGAAGGCGGCGAGGCCCGGGTCGCCGTCGAGGTCGGAGAAGGAGGCGGCGACGTCGAGGAAGGCGTGCAGGGTCTCCCGGCGGCGGGCGGCGAGCGCGTGCGGGGAGGCGGCGAGTTCGACCTCCAGGCCGGTCACGGCGAGCACCCGGTGCAGTACGTCCATCAGCGGTTCGGCGAGCGAGCGGCGCAGCTCCCGCAGTTCGCGGGCGAGCCGGGCGAAGCGGATCCGGGCCTCGGCGGAGAACGCCGGGGCGTCCGGGTCCTCGGGCTCCTCGCCGTCGAGGAAGCTCTCCAGGGCGTCGGCGAGCGAGACCACCTCGGTGGGGTCGGTCTCGGCGACGGCGGCGGCGAGCGGCTCCACGCCCTCGGGGCGCGCGGTGCGGACGAGTTCGGCGGCGCGCCGGCCGAGCAGCGCGAGGTCGCGCGGGCCGATCCGCCAGCGCGGGCCGATCAGCAGCCGGACCAGTGCGGCGTTGGCGGTCGGGTCCTGGAGCACCTCGCACACCGCGACCAGGTCGGCCACCTCGGGCAGGTGGAGCAGCCCGCCGAGGCCGACCACCTCGACGGGCACCTCGCGGGCGACCAGCGCGGCGTGCACGTCGGGGAAGGCCGCGCCGCCCCGGCACAGCACGGCGATCCGGCCGGGCGCGGTGCCGGTGCGCACCAGGTGGGCGATCCGGTCGGCGAGCCAGTCGATCTCCTCGGTGTGGGTGGGCAGCAGCGCGGCCCGCACCCGCCCGTCGAGTTCGGCGCCGGGGGCGGGGCGCAGCGCCTCGACGCCCTCGTGCATGGCGCGCAGCGGCGCGGCGAGACCGTTGGCGAGGGCGAGCAGCCGGCCGCCGCTGCGGCGGTTCTCGCTGAGCGCGTACCGGTCGGCGGGGGTGCCGTCGGCGGCGGGGAAGTGGCGCGGGAAGTCGTCGAGGTTGGCCACGGAGGCGCCGCGCCAGCCGTAGATGGCCTGGCAGGGGTCGCCGACGGCGGTGACGGGGTGGCCGGGGGCGGGGCCGTCCGGGCCGGCGCCGAACAGGCCGGCCAGCATCAGGCGCTGGGCGACGGAGGTGTCCTGGTACTCGTCGAGCAGGACCACCCGGTACTGGTCCCGCAGCAGGGCGCCGACCTCCGGGCGCTGCTGGGCGAGCCGGGCGGCGGCGGCGATCTGGTCGCCGAAGTCCATCAGCCCGGCGGCGCTCTTGCGGCGCCGGTAGTCCTCGACCAGGCGCAGCAGCTCCAGCCGGGCCCGGGCGGTGGCGGGCACCGCCCGCAGGTCCTCGTTGCTGAGCCGGACGCCGGCCAGGGCGTCGAGCAGGTCCTCGTCGTGGGCGCGCAGCCGCTCGGGCGTGACCAGGTGCTCGGCGAGTTCACCGTCGAGGGCGATGAGGTCGGCGACCAGGCCGGTGAAGGTGCCGGTGAGGGCGGGGAACGGGCCCCGGGCGGTGCGCAGTACCTTGGCGGCGAGCTGGAAGCGGGTGGCGTCGGCGAGCAGGCGGACGTCGGGCTCGATGCCGATGCGCAGGCCGTGCTCCTTGAGGAGGCGGCCGGCGAAGGCGTGGTAGGTGGAGATCTCGGGCTCGCCGAGGTCCTCGCCGTGGGGGCCGGCGGCCCAGCCGTCGTCCGCCGGGGGCTGGGCGACCCCGGCCTGGCGCAGGGCGGCGCGGACGCGCTCGGCGAGTTCGCCGGCGGCCTTGTTGGTGAAGGTGAGGCCGAGGACCTGCTCGGGGCGGACGGCTCCGGAGCCGACCAGCCAGACGACCCGGGCGGCCATCACGGTGGTCTTGCCGGAGCCGGCGCCGGCGACGATGACGGCGGGCCGCAGCGGGGCACCGACGGCCGCGATCTGCTCCCGGTTGAAGGGGATGCCCAGCAGCTCCTTGAGCTGGTCGGGATGGCTGAGCACGGCGGTCACCACGCAACGGTAACGGGGGCCGCCGACAGCCCGGGCGCCGCTGTGGCGACGGCCACGTGTTGCGAGGGCCACGCCCGCGGCCGCCGCCCCGGTCGCGGGGGCGGAAGGACGGGTCTACTCGACCACCTGGACGCCCTCGCGCTGGGCGGAGCAGCTGCGCCGGAAGGTGCAGCGGTCGCAGCCGCCGCCGGTCTGCGGGACGAAGCGTTCGGCGAGGATCCGCCCGGCGGCGTCGGCGAGCAGGTTCTCGATCCACGGCTCGCCGTCGGGCGGGTCCTGCCGCTGCACCTTGGGCGCCTCGGGCACGGCCTTGTCGGGCTTGCGGAGCTGGACGAGTTCGGCGCCGCCGGACTCGGCGGCGGTGGCCGGGTCGAAGCCGGGCAGCCCGTTGAGCGCGCCGGAGCGGACGGCGAGCTGGTAGACGGCGAGCTGCTTGTGGTCGGGCAGGGACTTGTCGGTGGGCGTCTGCTTGCCGGTCTTGAAGTCGACCACGTAGGCGCGGCCGGCCTCGTCCTGCTCGACCCGGTCCATCGAGCCGCGGATCCGCACCTGGACGCCGCCGGCGTCGAGGGTGACGTCGAAGCCGTGCTCGGTGGCGACCACGTCCCGGCCGCGGGCCATGACATGCCAGGTGAGGAAGCGTTCCAGGGCGTCGCGGGCCTCGGACTTCTCCTGCTGGGACTTCCACGGCGCGTCGAAGGCGAGCGCGTCCCACACGGTGTCCAGGCGTTCCATCAGGACGGCGAGGTCGGCGGGGGTGCGGCCGGAGCCGACCTCGTCGGCGAGGGCGTGCACGACGTTCCCGAAGCCCTGCGCGGCGGAGGAGGTGCCGCGGGCCTTGACCTCCTTGTCGAGGAACCACTGGAGCGAGCAGCTCTCCAGCTGTTCCAGGCCGCTGCCGGAGAGCCGCACCGGCAGCGCGGCGTCGCGCAGCGGGGCGGGGGCGGCGGTGGGGTCGTCCAGGCCCCACCAGGCCTCGGGGCGGGCGGCGGGGACGAGCGGGCGGTCCTCCTCGTCGGTGGCGAGGGCGAGGGTGGCGAGCCGTTCGGCGGCGGCGCGGCGCAGCTCGGGCGAGCGGGCGGGGTCGACGGTGACCGCGCGCAGCTCGGCGACCAGCGCGGGCACGGCGAGCGGGCGGCGCGGGCGGTGGGTGACGTCCTCGACGGTGACGGCCGGGGTGCGGCGCAGCACCCGGCCGGTCCTGGGGTCGACCTCCTCGCGGTAGAGCTCGCGCAGGAAGCGGGACGGCTGGTCGCCGTCGTCCGCGGGGGCCTTGACGGCGGTGACGACCAGCCGGTCCTTGGCCCGGGTGGCGGCGACGTAGAAGAGGCGGCGTTCCTCGGCGAGCAGGGCGGCGGGGGTGAGGGGTTCGGCGAGGCCGTCGCGGCCGATCCGGTCGGCCTCCAGGAGGGAGCCGCGGCGGCGCAGGTCGGGCCAGAGGCCGTCCTGGACGCCGGCGACGACGACGAGCCGCCACTCCAGGCCCTTGGCGCGGTGGGCGGTCATCAGCCGGACCGCCTCGGGGCGCACGGCCCGCACGGTGAGGGTGTCGGCGGCGATGTCCTGGGCCTCCAGCTCGGCGAGCAGGTCCAGGGCGCCGCGGTGGCCGGTGACCTGCTCCTCGGCGCGGGCGGCGGTCTCGAAGAGGGCGCAGACGGCGTCGAGGTCCCGGTCGGCGTTGCGGCCGGCGGCGCCGCCGCGCAGGGCGGCGCGCTCCAGGCGTTCGCGCCAGCGGCGGGAGCCCTCCCACAGCTGCCAGAGGGCGTCCTCGGCGGTGCAGCCGCCGGCGAGGGCCTCGCGGACCTTGCGCAGCAGGCTGCCGAGGGCGTACGCGCGGCGGGCGTAGGGGGTGTCCAGGACGGGGAGGCGCTCCGGTTCGGCGAGGGCCTCGCGGACCAG
>NZ_JZWY01000117.1:0-7832 GCF_000966955.1 Streptomyces sp. NRRL S-495 | reverse complement strand
TCGCGGACCAGCTCGCCGGCCGGGCGGGGGACGGCGGCGGCCGGGGCGGCGACAGTCGGGGCGGGGGCGGTCGGGGCGGCGGCGCCGTCGTCCTCGGCGGCCGCGCGGGCCCGCTCGGCGTCCCGGGCCAGCGCGGCGGCCTCGGCGCGCAGGGCGGCGCGCTCCTCCTCCCGCAGGGTGCGGCCGAGGCGGCGCAGGTCGGCGCCGTCCAGGCCGCCGAGCGGACCGGTGAGCAGGGCGTGCGCGAGTTCGGTGGTGAGCGGGTCGGGCGTACCGGGGCCGGCCCCGTCGTCCTCGGCGGCGTCCCGGCGGTCGCGGACCGCCTGCTCGGCACAGACCCGCAGCGCCAGCAGCAGCTGGGCGACAGCCGGCTCCTCGCGCAGCGGCAGGTCGTCGCCGTCGATCTCCAGCGGCACCCCGGCCGCGCCGAGCGCCCGCCGCACCCCGGGGATGGACCGGGCGCCGGCCCGGACCAGCACCGCCATCTCGCCCCACGGCACGCCGTCCTCCAGATGGGCCCGGCGCAGCAGGTCGGCGACCGAGTCCAGCTCGGCGCCGGGGGTCGGGTAGGTGCGGACCTCGACCCGGCCGCCCTCCCGGGCGGGCAGCGGGGCGCGGTGCTGGGCGAGCTTGTCGCTGGGCAGCCGGCCCATCGGCATCCGCCGGGTGAGTTCGCGGGCGGCGGCGAGCAGCACGGCGCCCGAGCGGCGGGACACCCGCAGCACCTTGACCTCGGCGGGGCGGCCGTCGGCGTGCCGGAAGGTCTGCGGGAACTCCAGGATGCCGTTGATGTCGGCGCCGCGGAACGCGTAGATGGACTGGTCCGGGTCGCCGACGGCGATCAGCTCGCGCCCGGCGCCGGCCAGCCGCCGCAGCAGCCGGACCTGGGCCGGGTCGGTGTCCTGGTACTCGTCGACGAAGACCGCGTCGTAGCGCTCGCGCAGGCTCCGCTCGACCTCGGGGCGTTCGGCGAGCAGCACGGCGCGGTGCACCAGCTCGGCGTAGTCGAGGACGCCGCGCAGGTCGAGGACGTCGAGGTAGTCGGCGAGGAAGTGCGCGGCGGCGGCCCAGTCGGGGCGCCGCACACCCTCGGCGAAGCGGGCCAGCTCGGCCTCGCCCAGCCCGAGCTCCCGGCTGCGGGCGAGGACGGCGCGGACCTCGTCGGCGAAGCCGCGGGTGGTCAGACAGGCGCGCAGGTCGAGCGGCCAGGCGATCCGGGAGCGGCCGCGCCGGGCGTCCTCGGCGCCGCCGGCGAGCAGCTCGCGGACCATGACGTCCTGCTCCGGGCCGGACAGCAGCCGCAGCGGCTCGGCGTAGTCGGCCGGGTCCTGGTGGGCGCGGAGCAGGGCGTAGCAGAAGGAGTGGAAGGTGGTGGCCTGCGGGGCGGCGGCGCGGGCGCCGGCGGCGGTGGCGGAGAGCCGGCCGGCCATCCGGTCGCGCAGCTCCACGGCGGCCTTGCGGCTGAAGGTGAGGACGAGGATCCGCTCGGGATCGGTGCCGTTCTCGATCCGCCGGGCGACGGCCTCGACCAGCGTGGTGGTCTTGCCCGTGCCGGGTCCGGCGAGCACCAGCAGCGGACCGCCCGTGTGCTCGACCACGGCGCGCTGGTAGGCGTCGAGTTCGGGCGGTACGGGCGGTACGAGGGGGCTGCGCACCAGACGGTAGGGGGAGCTCACGGACGTCCTGGGGGTCGTGCTCGGCAACTGCGGGCGGGCCCCGTCGAGGGGCCCGTCGTACATCGAGCCTACGATCCTGCCCCGTCATTCCCGTCCGCGCACGTGATTCCGCCCGATCCGGACCCTGGGCGCTACCGGTCGCCGAGTCGCTGGGCGCTGCCGTCCCAGCGGGCGCGCCGCAGGTCGACCCGGGGCGGGTCGGCGAGCTCCCGCAGCGGGGTGCCCTCGTCGCCGTAGTGGCCCAGGGCGCGGTGCTCGTGGCCGGGCAGCAGGCGGCCGTCGGCGCGGACCACCCGCCACCAGGGGACGGCGCCGCCGTACAGGGCCATCACCCGGCCGACCTGCCGGGGCCCGCCCTGGCCGAGGTACTCGGCGATGTCCCCGTAGGTCATCACCCGGCCGGGTGGAATCCGCTCGGTCAGGTCGAGCACGAGTTCGGCGAAGGGAGGCAGCTCGCCGTGGCCGGCCTCGTCGGGGGCGTCCGTCACCTGCGGCATTCTTCCGCATCCGGCCGGACGACGGGGCCCGTGCGAACGATCCGCCGCGCCCGATCCGGCCCCTGTCCAGCGCGGGGCGCCGAGGCATGCCACCATCTTCGGGGCGGTGAGTGGTGATACGAGGACAAGACCAGATGACCGGGACGGCTGACGTGGGTGTGGACGAGGGCTCCGACGAGTCCTCCGCCAGCATGCCCGCAGGTCGCGGCGGACAGCCCGCCGCCGCGCCGTCACCGGAAGTCTCCCTGATCAAGGAACGGACGATCAAGAGCCCTCAGCCGGCCGGCCCCGAGACCGGGGCGCCCGCCGCCGTACCCAGCCAGCCGCCCGCGGCCGACCCCGGACCGGGCGCCGTGACCGACGGCACGGAGGCCCCGGCCCCGCGCCCCGGGCACGATCCGCTGGACGACACCCCGCACCTGGATGTCGACGAACCGCTGCTCGCCGCCCGCGCGCACCGCCCCTCGGACCTCATCCGCTTCCTGGCCGGCGTCTTCGGCATCGTCGCGGTGTTCGTGCTCGCCGGTGTGGCGACCTCGACCACCACCGGCATCGAGATCGACATCGCCGAGAACGCGCCCCGCTTCTCCCCGGTGCTGTCCACCATCACCGGCCTGGTCTCCAACGTCGCGGTGCTGGCCGTGCCGCTCGCCTTCGCGGTCGAGCGGCTGATCAAGCGCGACGGGCTGCGGGTCGCCGACGGCGTGCTCGCCTCGGTACTGGCCTACGGCGTCTCGCTGGGCATCGACTGGTGGGTGGCCGAGGGCGCCTCCGACCACATCCGGGACGCGCTGACCCGCTTCCCGCTGGACTCCGTCGGCACCCTGACCGATCCGGTGCACGGCTACCTCGCCCCGGTGATCGCCTATATGACGGCGGTCGGGATGTCGAGCAGACCGCGCTGGCGGGTCGCCCTGTGGGTGGTGGTCGTGTTCAGCGGCATCACCGAGCTGCTCGGCGGTTACACCACCCCGCTGTCCCTGCTGCTCACCGTGCTGATCGGCTGGTCCGTCGCCTACGGCACCCTCTACGCGATCGGCTCGCCGAACATCCGGCCCACCGGGCAGCACCTGATGATCGGCCTGCGCAAGGTCGGCTTCACCCCGGCCAGCGCCCACCGCGCCCCCGACGCCCCCGGCGGCACCCGCCGCTACCTGGTCGCCCAGCAGAGCGGCCCGCCGCTGGACGTCCACATCGTCGACCGCGAGCAGCAGGCCTCCGGCTTCTTCTACCGGGCCTGGCGCCGGCTGCGGCTGCGTTCGGTGGCCGTGCGGCGCAGCCCGCAGTCGCTGCGCCAGGCGCTGGAGCAGGAGGCGCTGATCGCGTACGCGGCCGCCGCCTCCGGGGCCCGCGCCCCGCAGCTGGTCGCCACCTCCGAGCTGGGCCCGGACGCCGCGATCCTGGTCTACGAGAACGTCGAGGGCCGCACCCTGGACGACCTCGCCGACGAGGAGGTGACCGACCAGGTGATGGCCTCGCTGTGGGAGTCGGTCGCCGCCCTGCACGAGCGCCGGATCGCGCACCGCCGGCTCACCGGCGAGTCGCTGCTGGTCGTCGACGGGAAGACGGCCTGCCTGGTCAACCTCTCCGGCGGCGACATCGCGGCCACCGACCTCACCCTGCGGATCGACGTCGCCCAGCTGCTCACCACCTTCGCGCTGCGGATCGGCCCGGAGCGCACGGTCGCCACCGCCAACGCGGTGCTCGGCGCCGAGCGGGTCGCCCAGGCGCTGCCGCTGCTCCAGCCGGTCGGGATGAGCCGCTCGACCCGGGTCGACCTGAAGAAGCTCGGCAAGGAGCGCAAGACCGCCGCCCAGGCCAAGGCCCTGGAGCAGGTCGCCGCCGGCGAGCGCACCCAGGAGCAGGCCGAGGAGGACATCGCGGTCGCCGGCGAGGACCTGCTCAGCCGGATCCGCGGCCAGATCCTGCAGATCGCGCCCGAGGCACCGATGGAGCCGGCCAGGCTGGAGCGGCTCAAGCCGAAGAGCCTGATCATGGTGATCGCGTTCGCCTTCGCCGCCTATCTGACCCTGACCACCGTCAAGCCGGCCCAGCTCAAGCTCTCCCAGATGGACTGGGCCTGGGCGGCGGTGGCGCTCGCCGCGGCGGGCTTCTCCTACGTGGCCGCGGCGATGAGCCTGACCGGCTTCGTCCCGGAGAAGCTGCCGTTCCGCCGGACCGTGGCCGCCCAGATCGCCGGTTCCTTCGTGAAGCTGGTCGCCCCGGCCGCGATCGGCGGCATCGCGCTGAACACCCGCTACCTGCAGAAGGCGGGCATCCGCTCCGGCCAGGCGCTCCGGCCAGGCGGTCGCCTCGGTCGGCGCCTCCCAGCTGGCCGGCCTGACCGGGCACCTGCTGCTGCTGTTCAGCTTCGGCCTGATCACCGGCAGCCAGACCAACGGCGACCTCTCCGCCTCCCGCGCGGTGATCATCGGCGTGCTGAGCGCGGCCGTGCTGGCGCTGGTGGTGGCGGCGGTCGCCCCGCTGCGGCGGTTCGTGCTGAACCGGCTGCGCTCGCTGTTCTTCGGCGTGGTGCCGCGGATGCTCGACCTCATGCAGACGCCCAGCAAGCTGGTCACCGGCTTCGGCGGCATCCTGCTGCTGACCCTGTCGTTCACCGCCTGCCTGGACGCCTCGGTGCAGGCCTTCGGCGGCTCGATCTCCTTCTCGGCGGTCGCCGTGGTCTTCCTGACCGCCAACGCGGCCGGCTCCGCCATCCCCACCCCCGGCGGCATCGGCCCGGTCGAGGTCGCCCTGATCGGCGCGCTCACCGTCGCCGACGTGCCGGCCGCCGTCGCCACCCCGGCGGTCTTCCTCTACCGGGCGCTCACCTTCTGGCTGCCGGTGGTGCCGGGCTGGATCTCCTACAACGTGCTGCAGCGCAAGGGCGCGCTCTAGCCACCCCTTCCGGCGGCGGGCACCGGACAGGGCTCCGGACGCGGAAAGGGCCCGCCGGAGCGGGCCCTTCGCGGTGGTCGGTTGCTGCGCGGTGCGGTCAGTAGACCGGCTTGTGCGGCTCGATCTGGTTCACCCAGCCGAGCACGCCGCCGCCCAGGTGGACGGCGTTGGAGAAGCCCGCCGACTTCACCACGGCCAGCACCTCGGCCGAGCGGACGCCCGACTTGCAGTGCAGCACGATCTTCTTGTCCTGCGGCAGCTGCTCCAGCGCGTTGCCCATCAGGAACTCGTTCTTCGGGATCAGCACCGCGCCGGGGATGCTGACGATCTCGTACTCGCCGGGCTCGCGGACGTCGATCAGGAAGATGTCCTCCTGGTCGTCCTGCCACTGCTTGAGCTGCTTCGAGGTGACAGTCGAACCGGCGGCCGCGGCCTGCGCCTCCTCCGACACGACGCCGCAGAAGGCCTCGTAGTCGATGAGTTCGGTGACGGTCGGGTTCTCGCCGCAGAGCGCGCAGTTCGGGTCCTTGCGGACCTTCACCTGGCGGTAGTTCATCTCCAGGGCGTCGTAGATCATCAGCCGGCCGACCAGCGGGTCGCCGACCCCGGCCAGCAGCTTGATCGCCTCGGTGACCTGGATCGAGCCGATCGACGCGCACAGCACGCCCAGCACGCCGCCCTCGGCGCAGGACGGGACCATGCCCGGCGGCGGCGCCTCCGGGTAGAGGCAGCGGTAGCAGGGGCCGTGCTCGGCCCAGAACACGCTCGCCTGGCCGTCGAAGCGGTAGATCGAGCCCCACACGTACGGCTTGCCGAGCAGCACCGCGGCGTCGTTCACCAGGTAGCGGGTGGCGAAGTTGTCGGTGCCGTCCACGATCAGGTCGTAGCCGGAGAAGATCTCCATGACATTGGAGTTGTCGAGGCGCTCGTCGTGCAGGATCACCTCGACGTAGGGGTTGATCTCCTTGACCGAGTCCCGCGCCGACTCGCCCTTCGAGCGGCCGATGTCCGACTGGCCGTGGATGATCTGCCGCTGCAGGTTCGACTCGTCGACGACGTCGAACTCGACGATCCCCAGCGTCCCGACGCCGGCCGCGGCCAGGTACATCAGCGCGGGCGAGCCCAGACCGCCGGCGCCGACACACAGCACCTTGGCGTTCTTCAGCCGCTTCTGCCCGGCCATGCCCACGTCGGGGATGATCAGGTGGCGGGAGTACCTGCGGACCTCGTCGACGGTGAGCTCGTCGGCCGGCTCGACCAGGGGTGGCAGCGACACGGGTTCTCCGTTGCTCGTCGGTTCGGGTGGCCGGGGCCAACCTCTTGGGGCTTGTTGCTCCGCCACCGCGGTGGCTCTGCTAGGCCAACAGTGTCACGCCGCCCCGGTATTCCGAGACAGCCCGTCCGAAGGACGAGACGGGCCGCGCCGGATGGTGGGACCACGCACCGGGCCCCGGAACGGTCGCCGCGGACCGCTCCGGGGCCCGGAAGCAACGGGTTCCCGGTGCCGCCGCGGCCCGGACCGGCCCGGACCGCGGCGGCGCCCCCAAACTCAGACCCGGCAGGCCGTCTCCAGCCAGACGTCCCCCAACGACTCCTCCAGCGGCACCTGTGTCCGCCAGCCGAGACGGTCCCGGGCGGTCCGCACATCGGCCTGCCGCCACGGCACCGGCTCCCCCGACGGCGCCCGCCCCTCGCCCGGGCGGGGCTCCGCCGGCCGGTGGCCGGGCAGGTGGTGCGCGGGCACGTGCCCCGGCAGGTGCTCGACCGGCCCGCCGGCCTGCGCGGGCAGGACGACCTGCCGGTTCTCCTCGACCACCGACCCCTCGAAGCCGGACGCCCGGACCAGCAGCTGGGCCGCCTCCCGGGCCCGGACGGCGTGCCCGCTGCCGATGTTGATCACCCCGGTCGCGGCCGAGACCGCGGCCGCCTGGATCGCCCGCGCGACATCCCTGACATCCACGAAATCCCGGTATCCGGACAGGTCCGGCATCCGCACCTGGGACTCCTCGCGCTCCAGCGCCCGCCGCAGCCCCTCCGCCAGCCGCCCGAACAGCGAGGCGGTCGGCGCCCCCGGCCCGACCACGTCGAACACCCGCAGCACCGCGGCGTCCAGCCCCGAGGCCAGCACCAGCTCCGTCCCGGCCAGCTTCGACACCCCGTACGGGCCCACCGGCCGGGGCTCGGCGCTCTCCGACACCGGCACCCCGCCCGGCACCGGCCCGTACTCGGCCGCCGAACCGACGTGCACCAGCCGGGCTGGTTCCCGGCTGCGCCGGATCCCCTCGCAAACGGTCGCCACGGCGAGCGTGTTGGCCCGGATCAGCGTGCGCGAACTGCCGTAGGTGGCACCCGCGCAGTTGATCACCACCTGCGGCGCGACCGCGTCCAGGAACCGGGCCAGCGCCCCGGGACTGCCGGTGGTCAGGTCGAAACGGATGTCGGCGGAGTCACGCCGGCCGAGTACGGTCACCTGCAGTTCCGGATCCACGAGCAGGCGATCGGTGACCCGACGGCCGATGAAGCCGTCGGCGCCCAGCAGCAGCACCCTCATCGGGGGGCGTCCTTCCACGAAGCCAGACCGGGCACGGTCTGGCGGGTCCGAGTGAACAACGGGAAAGCGGGAGTTCCAGGGGTTGTCCGACGACCGCCGGGGGCCGTCCGGGCCCGGACGGCGGTCAGCGGTGCGCATCGGGGCGGCCCAGCACCGGCCACGCGTACAGCAGCAGGGCCAGGGCCTGTCTCTTATACACATCTCTGAGCG
>NZ_JZWY01000116.1:0-1717 GCF_000966955.1 Streptomyces sp. NRRL S-495 | reverse complement strand
CGCCGTGCCCGCCGCTCCGGCCAGCGCGCCCAGCGCGGCCGCCGCGGGACGGCCGCAGCGTGCCAGCAGCACGGGCAGCACCAGCAGCAGGCCGAGCACGCCCTGTGCCGCCCACTGCGCGGGCTCGGCGCGCTCGGCCGCCAGGTGCAGCAGCCCGCCGCCGTGCGCCGGGCCCGGGCGCGGCGCGAGCGCGGTCAGCACGGCCAGCGCCGCGAAACTCAGCACGGCCAGCACCGCCAGGTGCAGCGCCAGCGCCACCGGGAGCACCGGCCGCATCCGGGACCTGAACTCGGCCAGCGTCGCCGCCGCCCCCAGGTGCCCCCGGCCGACCTGCCGGTACCACCGGGCCGCCCACTCCGCGGACCCGGTGGACAGCGCCGCCGCCAGCACCAGTGCGGCCGTCACCCGCCGCTCCTCCGGCCCGTCGGCCGCCACGGCCAGCGGCACCAGCAGCAGGGCGGCCAGCCCGGCCCCCCGCGCGGCCGGATCCCACCAGCGGCGGGTCCCGGCGGGCGGGCCCGTCCGCCCGTGCTCCGGTCCGGCCGGGCCCAGCTCCGCCTCCGGCCCCTCCCCGAGCCCCGGCCCGACCCACGGCACGGCGGCCGCACCGCCCGCTCCGGCGCTCCCGGCGGCGGCCGGGACCAGGGCCAGCGGAACGGCCGCCACCAGCAGGACGGGTCGGCTCCCGCCGAGCGCGGCCGCCGCCGCGCACGGGAGCACGGCCAGCCCCGCCGTCCGCAGTGCCGCCCCGCGCCGCCGCTGCCGGCCCCCGGCGGGCTCGGCCGGTTCCGCCGAGGGCGGCCGGCGCGGCACCCGGGCGTACAGCTCCTCGGCGAGCGAGAACNGGTCGGCATGCCGGCACCGGGCGGCGGCGGCCGGTCCCAGCCCGGCCTCCGCCAGCCCGGCGGCGATCTCCAGCGGGTCCACGGCCCGTTCGCAGAGCACCCGGTGCTCGGCCATCACCTCCCGGACCGGGTCACCGGACCCGTCCGCGAGCCCGACGGCCGCCGCTCCCCCGCCGCCCGCCATCAGACCGCCTCCGCGAACGACCCGGCCCGGTCCGGCGCCTCGCCGGCCGCCGGCACCCGCCCCCGCGACAGCGCCACCACGGCGCCGGCCCCGTCCGCCCGGTCGGCGGTGCCGCCGTCGTCGGTGCCGTCGGTGCCGGTGCCTTCGGTGCCGGTGCCTTCGGCCGTCCCCGGGTCCGCCGTCACGGGGGCGGCCGCCGGAACGGCCTCCCCCGGCGCGGTGTGCCGGCGGTCGGTGATCCAGTACTCGGCGGGCCGGGCGAACGGCCGGGGCCGCGGGCCGGCACCGGCGTCGGGCGCGGCGGCCGGGAAGGCCGGCCACTGCGAGACCAGCTCCAGGTAGATCTCCCGGAAGGCACCGGTCACCGGCTCGACGGCGAAGCGTTCCTGCGCCCGCAGGCGGCCGGCCAGCCCGAGCCGGGCCCGGCGCTCGCCGTCGCGCAGCAGGGCGAGACAGGCTCCGGCCAGGGCCTGCGGGTCGCGCGGCGGCACCAGCAGCCCGGTCGGGCCGACCACCTCGCGGGCCACCCCGACATCGGTGCTGACCACCGCGCGGCCGCTCAGCATCGCGTCGGCCAGCAGGCGGGGGCGGCGCTGGGAGAGGGCGGAGAAGACCACGACGGTGCCGTCCGCCCAGGCGTCGGCGGCCGAACGGGGCCGCCCGGCGAACTCGACCGCGTCGGCCACCC
>NZ_JZWY01000115.1:0-6808 GCF_000966955.1 Streptomyces sp. NRRL S-495 | reverse complement strand
GGCCACCCCGAGCCGTTCGGCGACGGCCGCGCAGTGCGCCCGGTAGCCGGGGACGGCCTCCTCCCCGTGCACGACCAGGCGCGCGGCGGGCAGTTCGGCACGGACCCGGGCGAAGGCGTGCAGCGCGAGTTCGGGGTCCCGGCCCGGCTCCAGGGCACCGGCCCAGACCAGGGTGGGGGCGGCCGGTTCGGGGCCGGCCGCGGGCCGTTCCACGGCCGGGGTGCCCTCGTACACGACCCGGGTGCGCGCCGGATCGGCCCCGCAGCGGCGCTGCCACTGCTGGTCGTGGGCGCTGCCCGGGGTCAGTATCGCGGCCTGCCGGTAGGTCTCCTCGGTGAGCGCCCGGAAGAAGGCGAGCAGCAGGGCCCGGACCGGCCAGCGGTAGGGGGCCTCGCGGTAGCCGAGGTACTGCTCGCGCAGGTGCAGTCCGTGCTCGGTGACCACGAACGGCACCCCGTGCAGCTGCTTGGCGACCAGCGCGGGCAGCGCGGCCGGGCCGCCGCCGACGACGTGGCAGAGGTCGGCGGCGCCGAGGCCGCCGGACGCGGTGCCGTACCAGGGGGCGGAGAGCGGCCGCAGGCACTGTTCGAGCAGGTCGGCGGCGACCAGGACGTCGCAGACCAGCGGCTGTCCGGCGGAGGTGTCGGCGCCGGGCGAGCGCCAGACCCGCTCCAGGACGCGCCGGGCCCGGTCGGAGACCAGGAAGGCGGGCAGCGCGCCGTCGGCGCGGGCGAGTTCGGCGAGGCGGTAGAGGCCGGGGCCGAAGCCGGACCGCTCGCCGGGGCGGAGCAGGGCCCGGACCAGCCGGTCGTAGGCGGCGGCGTACTGGCGGCCGCGCAGGGCTCCGGGCGCCCGGCCGGCCGGGCGGCGCCCCCAGAGGGCGAGTTCGTGGATCGCGGGCCGGACCGCGTCCTCCGGGCCGGCCCCGGCGGCTCCCCCGTCCGTTCCGGCCGTCCCGGCAGTCCTGGCAGCCCCGTCCGTTCCGGCCGTCCCGGCGAGGACGTACCAGGCGAAGTCGTGCTCGCGCAGGCCGTCCACCAGCCGGTCGCACCAGCCGCCGGCGCCACGCGGGGAGCGCGGGCGCACACCCTCGGTGAGCAGTGCTACGCGCACGGGAGACCTCCAGGACAGAACGGGATCGACGGATGGCCGGGCCGAGCGGGCGGTGCCGGCCGTACGGGCCGGTCGGCGCCCGGCCGCCCCACCGCGACGCGTGCGGCGCGTACGACGTGGGGGCGGCCCGGGGCGGAGGAGGTGGTCCGCCGCAGACACGGCGGCCCGGACCGGTGGCCGCCCTCCGGGTTCTCCGGCGGCCGCGGCTCCCCCACACCTGTTCGGTCCGACAGCAGAAAGGTAGGACCGGCCCGGGGCAATCCATCGGTCACATGCCTGGTTGCCACCTGAACGAGTGAACCGGAGTGACCTCTTCCCGATCATGGCGTTAACGGCGGCCCCTCACGGGGTAACCCCCGCCCCACCACGACGGGGGGTGGACGTCAGGCCCGGCCCAGCAGCTCCTTCACCGCCCTGGCGACGGCGTCGGGGTGCTCCATCATCGCGACGTGCCCGGAGTCCGGCAGCACCAGCAGCCGGGAGTCCGCGAAGGCCGCGCAGGCCCGGCGGGCGGAGCGGTAGGAGACGAGCTTGTCCCGCAGCCCGTACACCAGCAGCACGGGTGCGGTCACCCGGGCGGCCTGCCGCCACAGCGCCTGGTCGCCGCGCTCGGTGTAGGCGGAGACGATCCCGCGCGCCGAGCCCACCAGGGCTCCCGTCGCCCAGGGCAGCTCGGTCCGCCGCCGGTACTGGGCCACCGCCTCGGCCCGTTCGGCCGGGCTCAGGCTGTCCGGGTCGCCGTAGACGAGCCGGAGCAGCCCGTCGGCGGCCCGCTCGGGTTCGCGCGCAGCGGCCGGGCGCCGGCGCAGCAGCGCGGGGAAGCCGGGGACGGCGAGCAGCGCGGTCGGCCAGGCGGAGCGCTGCGGGGGCAGTTCGGGCAGGGCGGGCGAGACCAGGGTCAGGCTGCGGACCAGGTCGGGGCGGAGCGCCGCGAGCCGGACCGAGACCACTCCGCCGAGCGAGTTGCCGAAGAGGTGGACGGGCCCCCGGCCGGCCGCCTCCAGGTAGCCGACGACGGCCCGGACATGGCCGGAGAGGCCGAGGTCGCCGTCGGCGGGCGGGGCGGATTCGCCGAAGCCGGGGAGGTCCACGGCCTCGCCGTCCAGGTCCCCGCCGAGCCGTGCCATCAGCGCGTTCCAGTTGGCGGCGGAGCCCCCGAGCCCGTGCACGAACAACGCCGGCGCCCGTCCGCCGGCCGGCGCGGGAGCGGTCGGAACGGCGCCGGGGCCGGTCGCGGGCCGGTGCACGGCCAGGACCGCGCCGGGCACCTCGACGGTGCGGAAGGGCTCCGGGGAGACGGGCTCCGGGAGTATCTGCTGCTCAGCACCGCTCATGGTGGACGATGGTAGTGAGCCGGTGCCGCCGCTGCCCCCCGGCGGCCCGGGGCCGGAAGGTCTCCCCATTCACCGGTCCACAGCACTGCCGACGGCCGTGGTGCGCGCCGTATTGTGGGCTCCTGACAAGGGGGACGGCCGCTTTTCTCGCGCCCGGCAAGCGCGAACGCGGTTACCCGAAAGTAGAATCGGCCATCTTGCCGACCCCGTACGACCCGTGAAGTGAGGAGCGCCGTGACGGCCATCCAGGAGGCGCAGGAGCGCCCGCGCGGTGCCCGCCTGCCGCGAAGCGCCCGCCGTGAACAACTGCTCGGTGCCGCCCAGGAGGTGTTCGTCGCGCAGGGTTACCACGCGGCCGCCATGGACGACATCGCCGATCGTGCCGGGGTGAGCAAGCCGGTCCTCTACCAGCACTTCCCCGGGAAGCTGGAGCTCTACCTGGCGCTGCTGGACAAGCACTGCGACGCCCTGGTCGAGTCGACCCGCGAGGCGCTGGAGACCACCACCGACAACAAGCTCCGGGTGGCGGCGACGATGGAGGCGTACTTCAACTACGTCTCCAGCGAGTCCGGCGCGTTCCGGCTGGTCTTCGAGTCGGACCTGACCAACGAGCCGGCCGTGCGCGAGCGCGTCGAGCGGGCCGCCGAGGCCAGCGCGACGCTGGTCAGCACGGTGATCCAGGAGGACACCGACCTGCCGGAGGCGGAGTCCAAGCTGCTCGCCGCGGGCGTCTGCGGCCTGGCCCAGATCACCGCCCGGTACTGGCTGTCGCAGGGTCTGGAGATCCCGCGCGACGAGGCGGTCCGGCTGGTCGCCAGCCTGGCCTGGCGCGGGCTCAAGGGCTTCCCGATGCACCCGCACGCGGAGTCCGCGGACGGGCCCTCCGCCGACCGGTGATCCACTGACCTTCGTCTGGGCACCGATCCGGTGCTCTATGGTGAAGCCGTACGGCGCGGTAGACGTGAACGCTTGTCCCAGGCGGTCCGGTGCCGCGCGTGGATGGCTGCAACCCCGGAGGGACGGAAGCCGTGGAGGTCAAGATCGGCGTGCAGAACGCGCCGCGCGAGATCGTGATCGAGAGCTCGCAGACTGCCGAGGAGATCCAGAACGCGATCGCCAAGGCGCTGGAGGGCACCGAGAAGCTCTTCACCCTGGCCGACGAGCACGGGCGTCGCGTCATCGTCCCGGCGGACCGCCTGGCGTACGTGGAGATCGGCGAGCCGGCCGTGCGCAAGGTCGGCTTCGGCACGCTCTGAGCCCGATGGGCCTCGCCCGGTGCCCCGCTCCCTCGGTCGAGGGGGCGGGGCACCGTCGTTCCCGGGGCGGGCGGTACGGACGGGGTGTACGGGCGGGAGGCCCGGGGTACGGCGACAGTGCGGCCGACCGCGCGCCGCGCACCGGTACCCCGGGGAGGCATCCTTGCTGGTCGAGACCGTCGCCTTCGCCCTCGTCGGCCTGATCGTCGGCGCCGCCGCACTGCTGTCGCTGCCCGCGTACTTCCCGGCCGGCCGGGCGCTGACCCTGGGCACCGCCCTCGGGTCGGCGCTGCTGACCGGGGTGATCGCGCACTTCACCATGGACGGCCGGTACCCGGCGGCGAGCATCGCGGTCTCGGCGGTGGCCTCGGCCCTGCTCACCTCGGTGCTGGCCCGGCCGGACCTCGCCGCCGGACGGGCCCCGGCACACCGGCACCGCCAGCAGCGGACGGGCGGGCAGCGCGCGGGTGCGCACCGGCGCCACCGGCACGCCTGAGCGGCCGGGGTCGGGAGCCGCTGTCAGGAGGCCAGGCCCAGGGCGGCCATCCGCCGGGTGTGCGCCTCGGTGATCCGGTTGAACATCTTGCCGACCTCGACCAGGTCGAAGCCCTGCACCTGGACGCCGCCGACCAGCAGGTTGGACAGCGCGTCCCGCTCGGCGACCACCCGCTGGGCCTGGCTGAGCGCCTCGCCCATCAGCCGGCGACCCCACAGGGCGAGCCGGCCGCCGGAGCGCGGATCGGCCTCGATGGCCTGCCGGACCTTGTCGACCGCGAACTGCGCGTGACCGGTGTCGGACATCACGCCGAGCACCAGCTCACGGGTGTCGTCGTCCAGCCGGACGGCCACCTCGCGGTAGAAGTCGGTCGCGATGGCATCGCCGACGTACGCCTTGACCAGGCCCTCCAGCCAGTCCGAGGGCGCGGTCATCCGGTGGAACAGCTCCAGCGGCTCGACGAACGGCCGCATCGCCTCCTCCGGCTCGGCCCCGATCTCGGCGAGCCGGTCGTGCAGCCGCTGGTAGTGCTGGAACTCGGCGGAGGCCATCCGGGCCAGCTCCGCCTTGTCCGCGAGGCCGGGCGCGAGCTTGGCGTCCTCGGCGAGCCGCTCGAAGGCGCTCAGCTCGCCGTACGCGAGGGCGCCGAGCAGGTCCAGTACTGCGGCCCGGTACGCCGGTTCGGCCGAGCAGGTCGCCCAGTCGCCGATCGAGCCGGCCGCCACGTCGTCCTGCGTCTCACCACGGTTCTCCATGACCCGCCACCTTAGTCCCGGTCCGTCCCCGGGCACCTCACCCACCTCTCCGACCTGCGATGTCGCCCGCGTCACGTGTTCGAGTCGTCGGGTGACTGTATGGTGGTACGGAGGCCCGTCGTGCTCGCACGGTGTCACCGCCGTCTCGGTGTACCGATCGAGCCCGCTCCGAAACGCCGCCGTCCCCCTGGACGGGTCGTACGGAAGCCGGGAACTCAACGTACGCGGATGCCCGGTCGGAGAGCCGATCGGCTCCGACCAGGGCTTGGACTTCAGGCCTTGGCACCGCATCAGTGGCCGAGCGAGGGCCGCCGAGACCGCGCCAGCCGGCGCAGGTCCCGCGCAGGTCCCTCACGGGATTACTCCCCGACGCCGCCGGCGACGCGCCCCTTCACCGGGCCGCGCGCACCGGCCGGCCGCAGGGACCGGCGCGGTTGTGCGTCCGCGCAGCTGTATTCGAGGCCGTCCAGGCCTGTACACAGCCGCGCGGGCTGCCCGCCCGCCGCTCGCTCTCGGCCCCTCCACACGGAAGAGGCAGCACCCTGTCCACCACCGCTGAACCCATGAAGACGACGTTCCGGGACCTGGGGATCCTCCCGGAGACCGCCGAGGCCCTCGAGTCCGTCGGCATCGTCCACCCCTTCCCCATCCAGGAGATGACCCTGCCGGTCGCGCTGACCGGCCACGACGTCATCGGCCAGGCCAAGACCGGCACCGGCAAGACGCTCGGCTTCGGCCTGCCGCTGATCGAGCGGGTCGTCGTGCGCGCCGACGTCGACGCCGGCCGCGCCACCGAGGAGCAGCTCACCGAGGCCCCGCAGGCCCTGATCGTGGTCCCGACCCGCGAGCTGTGCACCCAGGTCACCAACGACCTGCAGACCGCCGGCAAGGTCCGCGACGTCCGCGTCCTCGCCGTCTACGGCGGCCGTGCCTACGAGCCGCAGGTCGAGGCGCTGCGCAAGGGCGTCGACATCGTCGTCGGCACCCCGGGCCGTCTGCTCGACCTGGCCGGCCAGAAGAAGATGGACCTCTCCAAGGTCCGCTCGCTGGTCCTGGACGAGGCCGACGAGATGCTCGACCTCGGCTTCCTGCCGGACGTCGAGAAGATCATCACCATGCTGCCGGCGAAGCGGCAGACCCTGCTGTTCTCGGCGACCATGCCGGGCCAGGTCATCAGCCTCGCCCGCCGCTACATGAGCCAGCCGACGCACATCCGGGCCGCCGCGCCGGACGACACCGGCACCACCGTCGCCAACACCGAGCAGCACATCTTCCGTGCGCACTCGCTGGACAAGGTGGAGACGGTCTCGCGCATCCTCCAGGCCGACGGCCGCGGGCTGGCGATGATCTTCTGCCGGACCAAGCGGACCGCCGCCGATGTCGCCGACCAGCTCACCCAGCGCGGCTTCGCGGCCGGCGCCGTGCACGGCGACCTCGGGCAGGGCGCCCGCGAGCAGGCGCTGCGGGCGTTCCGCAACGGCAAGGTCGACGTGCTGGTCTGCACCGACGTCGCGGCCCGCGGCATCGACGTCGAGGGCGTCACGCACGTGATCAACTACCAGTGCCCCGAGGACGAGAAGACCTACCTGCACCGGATCGGCCGCACCGGCCGGGCCGGCGCCTCGGGCACCGCGGTCACCCTGGTCGACTGGGACGACATCCCGCGCTGGCAGCTGATCAACAAGGCGCTGGAGCTGTCGTTCAACGAGCCGGAGGAGACCTACTCCACCTCGCCCCACCTGTACGAGCTGCTGAAGATCGCGCCGGGCACCAAGGGCATCCTGCCCCGCTCGGAGCGGACCCGGGCCGGGCTCGGCGCGGAGGAGGTCGAGGACCTCGGCGAGACCGGCGGGG
>NZ_JZWY01000114.1:0-7496 GCF_000966955.1 Streptomyces sp. NRRL S-495 | reverse complement strand
GGCGGGCGCGGTTCGCGCTCCGGCGGGCGGAGCGCCCGCCCCGCCGGGCGGAGCGGCTCCGGCCGCCCCGAGGCCGCCGAGCCGGCCGCGGCCGAGGAGAAGGCCTCCCGCAAGACCCGTGAGCGCCGGCGGACCCGC
Source organism: Streptomyces sp. NRRL S-495 (assembly GCF_000966955.1). Lineage (NCBI taxonomy): Bacteria > Bacillati > Actinomycetota > Actinomycetes > Kitasatosporales > Streptomycetaceae > Streptomyces > Streptomyces sp. NRRL S-495. The sequence goes on along the minus strand of NZ_JZWY01000114.1, from coordinate 7,358 downwards.
CGGGGCAGCTCGGTCGAGGGCGACCTGCTCGACGAGGCCGTGGACGCCACGGCGGCGCCCGCGGCGCCGCAGGCCCCGGCCGTCGAGGGCAGCGAGGACGGCGCCGCCCCGCGCCGCCGTCGCCGCCGCTCGCGCGGTCCGGCGTCCGGCGAAGGCACGGCCACCGAGGCCGCCGCCGTCGTCGCGGAGGCCGCCGAGGTCGAGCCGGCCACCGCCGCTCCGGCCGTCGCCGAGGCCACCGAGGCCCCGGCCGCCGAGGAGAAGCCGAAGCGCACCCGCACCCGCTCGCGGGCCAAGGCCGCGGCTCCGGCCGAGGCCGCCGCCGAGGCGGGCACGGTCGCGGCTCCCGCCGAGGGCGCCGCCGACGGCGAGGCCCCGGCCCCGCGCCGCCGCACCCGGGCCCGCCGTCCGGCCGCCGCCGAGGCGACCCCGGAGAGCTGATCCGCGTTCCCCGAAGGGGCGGTCCGGACCTCCGGGCCGCCCCTTCGGCGTTCCGCGCGCGGCCCGGGAGCCGTCCGGCGGCGGCCCGGCGGGCCCGGGAACGACCGGCCGGACGCCCCTATGCTCGGGTTACCCACGAGTTCGCCCCGGTCGCCGGAGGTCCGTCCATGAGCACGCCGCCGTTCCTCACCCTCCCGCCCTCGGCCCGTGCGCTGCGGGTGGTGACGGCGCGCGGGCAGTTCGCGGCGCTGCGGGCCGAGCCCGCCGGGGCGGTGCGGGGCTCGGCCCTGCTGGTGCCCGGCTTCACCGGCAGCAAGGAGGACTTCATCGCGCTGCTGGAGCCGCTCGCCGCGGCCGGCTACCGGGTGACCGCGGTCGACCAGCGCGGCCAGTACGAGACCGGCGGCCCGCACGACGACCCGGCCGCCTACGCGGTGAACGCCCTGGGCGCGGACGTCCGGGCCCTGACCGGGGCCCTGGCGGCCGAGGGCGGCACCGGCCCGCTGCACCTGCTGGGCCATTCCTTCGGCGGCCAGGTGGTCCGCGAGGCCGTCCTGGCCGCCGCGGCCGAGGCGGCGGCGACTCCCGGCGGCGCGCCGCTGCCGTGGGCCTCGCTGACGCTGATGTCCACCGGCCCCGGCCCGATCGACCCGGCCGAGGCGGAGCGGACCAGGCTGCTGATCGACGTGCTCCCCACGATGGGACTGGAGGAGATCTGGCAGGTGATCCAGCAGATGGAGCAGAACGACGGGGAGCGGGCGCGCCGCCGGCCGTCCCCCGAGGTGGCAGCGTTCCTGCACCGCCGCTGGCTGGCGAACGTGCCGCAGGCGCTGATCACCACCGGCGGCCACCTGGTCGCCGCGCCGGACCGGGTGGCCGAGCTGGCCGCCGCGGTCACCGCCGGGCTGCCCGCCCTGGTGCTCTCCGGCGTCCAGGACTACGCCTGGCCCGTCCCGGAGCAGACCGCGATGGCGGAGCGGCTGGGTGCCCGCCGGGTGGTCGTCGCGGACGCCGGGCACTCCCCCAACGCCGAGCAGCCGGCCGCCACCGCCGAGGCGCTGCTGGCGCACTGGGGCTGAACCCGCCCGGCGCCGACCGCCGCCGCTACCGCCCCGGACCGCCCCCTCCCGCCCCGCAGCACCCCTCACCACCCCGAGAGCGGGACCCCGACCCACCGGCCGCTGCGGCCCCCTGGTACAAGGGGGGCGACAAAATTCGTTAGTTGCGGTAATATTTGATTCAGTCCTGAAAACATCGTCGACAGTGACGTCGGCATGCGGTCGACGCGATCCATCCGAAACCAGGACGTTACGGACGGGCAATGGCCCGGTAGCAGCGCCACCGCAGTGTGGTTCACGAGGGCCATCGGCGCCCTTGGCAATCAGGGGGGAGCCCTCTTTGCCGCGACAGCAGCCGGTCGACGACTCGACCCGACAGACCCCGAAAGGGCTGATACCCACTCAGCCACGACCGCCCCGCGCCGCGGGGCCAGGAAAGGAGACGCCCATGCGCTTCGAGATCCTCCGACTGGACGACGCCCACGGCATCGCCACCGACCGCCTGATCGCCGACGCCGAGACCGTCCGCGAGCTCGTCCAGGCCGCCGCCCGCACCGGCGAACGCCTGCTCATCCGTCCGTGCCCGGCCGTCTGACCGCGCCGGCCGCGGCGGAGTCCCCGGACTCCCCCGCCGCCGGGCCGGACCCGTCCGATCCGGACGTTCCGATACCCGACTGACGCCCCGTCATCGCCACAGCGAGCACGGGGCGTCAGCGCGTACGGGCCCCCTCCGCTCTGCCGTCGGCCCTGCCCCTCGGCCCTGCCCCTCGACGCGGCCGCAGATCGAACACGGCTCGAACTCCGTCGGGGCGCGCCCCGGCGCACACCCCCGACGTTTGCCGCCGCCCCCCGCTGGACATTTCCCAACGGGAGCCGCCCGCACCGCGCCCACCCCGCGCCGGACGGGCAGCCGCCACCGACAGGTGCCGCCGGTCCGCCCTCCGTACGGGTGATCGTCCTTGACGCGGCGGCCCGGAGGGAGGAGCGTTGTCGGCTATGAGGGGCGAGCCAAGCTGCCCGAGGTGCGCCGGTCGGGTCCGCGCTCCCGGTCTGTTCTCAGACACCTGGCAGTGCGACCGGCACGGCGACGTGCACCCGATGCAGCCGGTACTGCCCCCGAGCATCGAGGCACTCGGCGTCGCCGTCGCCCGTTCCCAGGTCCCCGTCTGGCTGCCCTGGCCGCTCCCGGTGGGCTGGCTCTACACCGGCATCGCGCACGTCGGCGACGACGTCTCGGGCGCCCGGGCCACCGCCGTCGCCTGCTCGGGACCGGCCCCGCTGGGCGGCTTCGGCGAACTCGTGCTGGTGGCCGAGGAGCTGGGCGTGGGCCTCGGTGCCCGGTACGCCGGACTGCCCGGCCCCGACCCGGGCGAGTCGGTGGCCCTCTACAAGCCCGCCGACGCCAAGCTGATGGCGGCCGGCCGGCCGACCCCGATGTTCCACGTGCCGGACGCCCCGGCGGACCGCGCGGTGTTCGTCGGCGAGGCCCGCGGGCTCTGGCTCTGGGCCGTCGCCTGGCCCGAGCAGTCGGCACTGGTGATGTACGACGAACTGGTCCTGACGGACCTGCGGGATGCCGGCGCGGAGCTCGACCTGCTGCCCTGCGGCGCCCTGTCCCCGCACCTGCTCGGCTGACGCCCCGTCCGTGGCGGGCGGTCGGGCCACCGCCGCCGCACTATCCTGGGCGGCACCCGCCGGCCCGCCGCGCCGGCACCCAGCGCCGGCCCGCGCCGCGCCGACTCCGAGGAGCACCGCCCGTGCGCATCGACCTCCACGCCCACAGCAATGCCTCCGACGGCACGGACACCCCGGCCGAACTGGTCGCGGCGGCCGTCGGGGCCGGGCTGGACGTGGTGGCGCTGACCGACCACGACACGGTGGCCGGCCACACCGAGGCGGCCGACGCGGTGCACGCCCTGCCCGCCGGCACCCGGCTGACGCTCGTCCCGGGCGCGGAACTCTCCTGCGTGGCCGGCGACATCTCGATGCACCTGCTGGCCTACCTCTTCGACCCGGCCGAGCCCGCCTTCGCGGCGGAGCGCGAGCTGGTGCGCACCGACCGGTTCCGCCGGGGGCGGGCGATCGTCGAGCGCTGCCGCGAGCTGGGCGCGGACATCAGCTGGGAGCAGGTGCAGCGGATCGCCGGAGAAGGGTCGGTGGGCCGTCCGCACATCGCCAGCGCGCTGGTCGAGGCGGGCGTGGTGGCCTCGGTGTCGGACGCGTTCACCGCGGACTGGCTGGCCAACGGCGGGCGGGCGGACGTCCGCAAGCACGAGACCGACCCGGTGACGGCGGTCCGGCTGGTCCGGGCGGCCGGCGGGGTGCCGGTCTTCGCCCACCCGGGGGCGGTGAAGCGCGGGCGGACCGTCTCCGACCAGGTCGTCGCCGACCTCGCGGCGGCCGGTCTGGCCGCGCTGGAGGTCGACCACATCGACCACGACGAGCCGACCCGGGCCCACCTGCGCGGCCTCGCCGCCGAGTTGGGGCTGCTCACCACCGGCTCCAGCGACTACCACGGCAGCCGCAAGACGGTCCGGCTGGGCGAGCACACCACCGACCCCCAGGTGTACGAGGCGCTCGTGGACCAGGCGACCGGCGCCAAGCCGATCGGCGGCTGAGCCCGGGGGCCGGCCGCCGCACCGTACCCGGACGTCAGTCCAGGGCGACGCCCCGCCGCTCCGGGTCGCGCAGATCGGTCCCGTGCTGGAGCCAGCGCTCCTGCAGGGCCGCCGCACCGTGCACCCGCTTCCAGCCCGCCTCGTTGGGGGTCATCGGCAGCAGCGGCAGGAAGTGGACCGGGTCGGCCGGCTCGTCCAGTTCCAGGTCCTCGACCAGCCCGCCGGGCTCGGCCGCCAGGACGGAGGTGAACGGCGCGCCGTCCCACAGCGGGGCGCCGAGGTCCAGCGAGCCGCCGGGGGCCACCACCAGGCCCTCCACCTGCGGTGTCGCCGCGAAGGTGGCCAGCGGACGGAGCACGCCGTCGCGCCCGCCCCGGATCGTCAGGACGAGTTCCGCGCGCGGGCCGCGGACCTGGTCGGCGACCGCGGCGCTCGGGTCGGCCATCGGCGCGGCGGACATGCCGAGCGTGGCGTAACGGACCAGGCCCTCGGCATCGGGGCCGAAGCGCAGCACCTCGATCCGGTCGGCGCCGAGGAAGGTCACGGCGGCGCGGCCGCCCGGCTCGCCGAAGGTGGTGAGCAGCCGGGCCTCGACGGCGGCCAGGACCGCCGTCCGGGAGGGGCCGTGCGCGCTGCCGCCGGAAGGGTCGCCGAAGAGCGGGAAGTCGTGGGCCATGCCGGTGAGCGTAACCCGCGCCCCCCGCGCCGTTGGCACGGCCTTTACGTGAACGCGGGCGCGCCGGAGGCCGATCGGATGTTAGTGTGAGCGACTGGCCACCGGGGAGTTTTCCCTCCTCCGGGGCAGCGGCGCGAAGGAGGTGGTTGCGGTGGATACCAGCCGACCATGCAGTACCGGCAGCTCTACCCGGCCCGGACGCCTTCCCCGTACCCCTCGCCACGCGGACTGAAACAGCGGGCCTTGGGAGCCTCGGCGACAGCCGACCGGCTTCCCCACCGGCACCCTGGTTCCGACCGCCCCGTGCGGACGGCACGGCGGTCCTCCGGTCCGGCCGGGAGAGCACCCCACCGACGTCCGGTCGTTCCGTTCCGTGTGCCCCAGCAAGGCCCGGGAGCGACCGCAGGCGCCGGATTCCATCGGTGTTCCTCCGCCGTCGCACCGCGGCCGTTCGTCACCACGCCGTCGTGCGGCGGTTCCTGCCCCAGGGAGCCTGCCATGTCGATGATCAACAGCCTGCGCGCAGCCGTCCGCACCAACCGCCGCCGCACCGCGGCGGGCCTGTTCGACTCCATCCACCCGGGTGAGACCCCGTCGGCGGTGGTGGACTGCGCGGTCTACCAGCACGGTCGGCGGCACGGCGAGACCTGCAGCCCGCGCGAGGCGGCCCGGCTGGTCAAGGCCTCGAAGCAACTGCCCGAGGGCGAGGGCTCGTTCAGCTGGATCGGACTGCACGAGCCGACCGAGGCGGAGTTCGAGGGCATCGCCCAGCGCTTCGGGCTGCACCCGCTGGCGGTCGAGGACGCGGTGCACGCGCACCAGCGGCCGAAGGTCGAGCGGTACGACGACGTGCTGTTCGCCGTCTTCAAGACGATCCGGTACGTCGACCACGACCAGCTGACCCCGACCAGCGAGGTGGTCGAGACCGGCGAGCTGATGGTGTTCGCCGGGCGGGACTTCGTGATCACCGTGCGGCACGGCGGGCACAGCTCGCTCAAGGAGCTGCGGCACCGGCTGGAGGCCGACGCGGACGGCACCGGGCTGCTGGCCAAGGGCCCGTCGGCGGTGCTGCACGCGATCGCCGACCACGTGGTGGACAACTACATGCTGGTCGCGGACCAGCTGCAGACCGACGTGGACGAGATCGAGTTCGAGGTGTTCTCCAACCGGGGCGGCCGGGGCGCGGACGTCGGGCGGGTCTACCAGCTCAAGCGCGAGGTGCTGGAGTTCAAGCGGGCCGTGGCGCCGCTGCTGCGGCCGATGCAGCAGCTGTCGGAGCCGCTGCAGCGGCTGGTCGATCCGGAGATCCAGAAGTACTTCCGGGACGTCGCGGACCACCTGGCCCGGGTCACCGAGCAGGTGCACGGCTTCGACGAGCTGCTGAACTCGCTGCTCCAGGCCAATCTGGCGCAGGTCTCGGTGGCGCAGAACGAGGACATGCGCAAGATCACCGCCTGGGCGGCGATCTTCGCGGTGCCCACCATGATCACCGGCGTGTACGGGATGAACTTCGACTACATGCCCGAACTGCACCACCGCTACGGCTACCCGATGGTGCTCGGCAGCGTGCTGCTGATCTGCATCGGCATGTACCGGGGCTTCCGCCGCAACGGCTGGCTGTAGCCGGGGGCCGGGCCTGCGGCCACAATCCGCCGGTCCGCGCGGGCCGCGTCCGGTCGGCGCGGGCCACCTCCGGTCGGCGCGGACTACCTCCGGTCGGCGCGGGCGACCACGACCAGGCCGAGCAGGATCAGCACCACCGCCGGGTAGGCGGCGGCCGGCGGCCACTGGCCCAGCCAGAGCGCGGCGATCAGCGCGGCGCCCGGGGTCTCCAGCAGGATCGCGGTGGAGGTCACCGAGGGGCCGAGGGTGCGCAGCACCCGGTTGCTGAGCGAGTGGCCGAGCAACTGGGCGGTGACCATCAGCAGCACGATCTGCCACCACGCCCCGGCGGGCCAGCCGGACAGCGGCGTCCCGGCGACCAGGCAGACCGCGAGCAGCACGACCGCCGTGGTGGCGTAGCAGACCAGGGTGTACGCGGTGGTGCTGACGGTCCGCCGGACCTCGGCCCCGAGCAGCATGTAGCCGGCCGCGGCGAGACCCGCGCCGAGCGCGAGCGCGTCACCGGCCAGGGCCCGCGGCGAGAGCGAGAGGTCGACGCCGGTGAGCACCAGGACGCCGGCGAAGGCGGTCACCGTGCCGAGCCACACCATCCGGGGCGCCCGCACCCCGAGCAGCCGCATCAGCACGATCGTCCACAGCGGGGTGGTGGTGACCAGCGCGGTCGCGGAGGCCACCGAGGTCATCCGCAGGCTGGGCATCCAGAGTCCGAAGTGGACGGCGAGCAGCACGCCGGCCGCCACGGCCAGCAGCAGCGCCCGCCGGGGGACGGCGCGCAGTTCGGCCCGGTGGCGCAGCAGCGCGTAGGGGCCGAGCACGCCGACCGACATGAGGTTGCGCCAGAAGGCGATGGCCAGGGCGGGTGCGGCGGTGGCGCTGATCAGCGGGGCGGAGAGCGAGATCGCGCCGACGGAGACGGCCAGCAGCAGCAGGTCGGTCCTGGGG
>NZ_JZWY01000113.1:0-30849 GCF_000966955.1 Streptomyces sp. NRRL S-495 | reverse complement strand
GTCCTGGGGAGCGGGTGCGCGGTGGTCGCGGTGACAGGGACGGCGGCGGTGGCGGTGGGGACGGCGGCGGGGACGGCGGCGGCGTCGCTCTCGGGCCGGGCGGCGGGCACGGCGCTCCTCTGGATCCGGTCGGCGGTACGGGCGGCTCCTACCGTAAGGCCCGTGCGGCCCCTATGGAACTGTCGCCCGAACCGCGAGACATCGCCCCCCTGACGCAGGCCGTACGCTGTGCGCCATGGACCGTACGCCTGCCGCAGCCGCGACCGCCGACGACTTCCTCGACCGGGCCCTGCTGGAGGAGGCCGCGAAGAAGTCCGGCCTGCTCTGGGTCCGGGCGGACGGCCAGGAGCACGGGCGGGCGCTCTGGCACGCCTGGCACGACGGCGCGGTGGTGGTGGTCGGCGACGGCGCCGAGCAGCCGCTGCACGGGCTCACCGGCGGGGCGGGCGCGACCGTCACCGTCCGCAGCAAGGACAAGGGCGGCCGGCTGACCGGCTGGCCGGCCCGGGTGGTCGAACTGGCCCCGCGGAGCGAGGCCTGGCAGGGCGCCGTCGAGGAGCTGAAGGGCAAGCGGCTGAACGCGCCGGACACCGACGCCATCACCGACCGCTGGGCCCGCGAGTGCCGGGTGCTGCGGCTGGAGCCGGCCGGGACGGCGGGCGCCGAGCTCACCGAACGGCCCGGGGCGATGCCGGAGGACGCGCACGCGGCGGCGCCGATGCCCACCCCGGCCACCACCCGGCGACCGATCCCCGCCGGACTGCCGAAGCTGCTGCTGAAGCGCCGCAAGGGCTGACCCGCCGCCACCCCCGGCCCCCGCCGCACCCGGCCCCGTCCGACCCCTCCCCGTCGGGCCGTGTCCCCCGGTCGCCCGATTCGCCCGTTTTCACCGAGCCCGGGCGGAGATGCCCGAGTAGCCTGGGCCACGGGGCGTGGCCGCGCCCGGCCCGGCGTCGAACGAGACGCGTCGAGCGAGGCGAGGGAGTCCGGAGTCCATGGCAGGACCAGGCAGCCGCGTCTTCATCTCGCACCTGTCCGGCATCGCCGTCTTCGACCCGAACGGCGACCAGGTCGGCCGGGTCCGGGACGTCGTGGTCACCCTGCGGATCGGCGGCCGCCTGCCCCGGGTGCTCGGCCTGCTGGTCGAGGTGGTCGGCCGGCGCCGGATCTTCCTGCCGATGACCCGGGTGACCAGCCTGGAGTCCGGCCAGGTCATCACCACCGGCGTGATCAACATGCGCCGCTTCGAGCAGCGCCCCGCCGAGACCCTCGTCCTCGCCGAACTGCTCGACCGCACCGTCACCTGGACCAAGACCGGCCAGGAGGTCACCGTCCTGGACGTCGCGATGACCCAGACCCGGCTGCGCGAATGGGAGATCGGCAAGGTCTTCGTCCAGGTCGGCCGGGTCGGCCGGCTGCGCAAGGCCCGCGGCGAGACCGTCACCCTGGACTGGCAGGACGTCACCGGCTTCACCCTGCCCGAGGAGGACCAGGGCGCCGCCAATCTGCTCGCCACCTTCGACCAGCTGCGCGCCGTGGACCTCGCCAGCGTGATGCACCACCTCTCCGCCAAGCGCCGTGCCGAGGTCGCCGCCGCGCTCGACGACGAACGGCTCGCCGACGTCCTGGAGGAGCTGCCCGAGGACGACCAGGTCGAGATCATCGGCAAGCTGAAGGACGAGCGGGCCGCCGACGTCCTGGAGGCGATGGACCCGGACGACGCCGCCGACCTGCTCTCCGAACTGCCCGGCGACGAGGCCGAGCGCCTGCTCCAGCTGATGGAGCCGGACGAGGCCGAGCCGGTCCGCCGCCTGCTGAGCTACGAGGAGAACACCGCCGGCGGCCTGATGACCACCGAGCCGATCGTGCTGGAGCCGGACTCCACCGTCGCCGAGGCACTGGCCCGGGTCCGGGTCTCCGACCACAAGCCGGCGCTGGCCGCGCAGGTCTTCGTCTGCCGCCCGCCGAACGAGACCCCCACCGGCAAGTACCTGGGCATCGTGCACTTCCAGCGACTGCTGCGCGAGCCCCCGTACACCCTGGTCGGCTCGCTGGTCGACGACGACCTCGACCCGCTGCCGCCGGACACCCCGCTGCCGCTGATCACCAGCTACCTGGCGACGTACAACATGGTCGCCGCGCCGGTCGTCGACGAGGCGGACCACCTGGTCGGCGCCGTCACCGTGGACGACGTGCTCGACCACCTGCTGCCGGAGGACTGGCGGGAGGCCGCGCTGCACGGCGGTCCGGACGGGGAGCACACCTACCGACGGGACGAGAGGGAGGCGACCGGTGGACGCTGACCGCAAGGGCCGGCGCGAGGAGACCCCGCGCCAGCGGCTCCAGGGCGAGCTGCGGGAACTGCGCCGGCTGCGCGAGCTGCGCGCCCGCGAGGGCGCCAGGGACCGCCGGACCGAGCCCACCCTCGTGGGGTCGTCCGCCCGCACCCGGCTGGACCAGCCGCGCACCGGCCGCAGCGGCCTGATCAACCTGCCGTCCTACGACCCGGAGGCCTTCGGCAAGCTGTCCGAGCGGATCGCCCGCTTCCTCGGCACCGGACGGTTCATCGTCTGGATGACGGTGGTGATCATCCTCTGGGTCGTCTGGAACACCCTGCTGCCCGACGTGGTCCGGTTCGACGACTACCCCTTCATCTTCCTCACCCTGATGCTCTCCCTCCAGGCCTCCTACGCGGCGCCGCTGATCCTGCTCGCGCAGAACCGCCAGGACAACCGGGACCGCGTCAACATGGAGCAGGACCGGGCCCGCAGCGACCGCACCATCGCCGACACGGAGTACCTCACCCGCGAGGTCGCCGCCCTGCGCCAGGGCCTCGGCGAGGTCGCCACCCGGGCCTTCATCGCCTCCGAGCTGGGCAGCGTCCGCACCGAACTGCAGTCGCTGCTCAAGGAGATCGACGAGCGCCGGGAGACCTCCGAGACGCTGTGACCGGCGGCACCGCCACCGACCGGACGAGGCCCCCTCGCGGCGCCGTACCATCAAGTCATGGCCAACGAGACAGAGGTCGCGGCCGGCGTCACGGAAGAGTCCGTACGCCAGGCGCTGTCGACCGTCAACGACCCGGAGATCAACCGCCCGATCACCGAGATCGGCATGGTGAAATCGGTCGGGATCGGCGAGGGCGGCGCCGTACGGGTCGCGGTCTATCTGACCGTCTCCGGCTGTCCGATGCGCGACACCATCGTCACCCGGGTCCGCGAGGCCGTCGGCCGGATCCCCGGCGTGACCGAGGTCGAGGTCGAGCTCGACGTGATGAGCGACGAGCAGCGCAAGGAGCTCTCCCAGCTGCTGCGCGGCGGCGCACCCGAGCGCGAGATCCCGTTCGCCAAGCCCGGCACCCTGACCCGCGTCTACGCCGTCGCCTCCGGCAAGGGCGGCGTCGGCAAGTCCTCGGTGACCGTCAACCTCGCGGCCGCGATGGCCGCCGACGGCCTGAAGGTCGCCGTGGTGGACGCCGACATCTACGGCCACAGCGTGCCCCGCATGCTGGGCGTCGAGGGCCGACCCACCCAGGTCCAGGACATGATCATGCCGCCGCAGGCGAACGGCGTGAAGGTCATCTCGATCGGCATGTTCACCCCGGGCAACGCCCCGGTGGTCTGGCGCGGCCCGATGCTGCACCGCGCGCTGCAGCAGTTCCTGGCCGACGTCTACTGGGGCGACCTCGACGTCCTGCTGCTGGACCTGCCGCCCGGCACCGGTGACATCGCCATCTCGGTGGCCCAGCTGGTCCCCAACGCGGAGATCCTGATCGTCACCACCCCGCAGATGGCCGCCGCCGAGGTCGCCGAGCGGGCCGGCACCATCGCGGTGCAGACCCACCAGAAGATCGTCGGCGTGATCGAGAACATGTCCGGCATGCCCTGCCCGCACTGCGACGAGATGATCGACGTCTTCGGCACCGGCGGCGGCCAGACCGTCGCCGACGCGCTCACCCGCACCGTCGGCGCCACCGTCCCCGTGCTCGGCTCGATCCCGATCGACGTCCGCCTGCGCGAGGGCGGCGACGACGGCCGCCCGGTCGTCCTGGCCGCCCCCGACTCCCCCGCCGCCACCGCCCTCCGCGCCGTCGCCGGCAAGCTCGGCGGCCGCCAGCGGGGCCTCTCCGGCCTCTCCCTCGGCCTCACCCCGAAGAACAAGTTCTGATCAAGCCCCGGGCTGGTCAGCGGCTGGGCATCCGCCCACCCCGCTGACCAGCCTTCCTGTTGGCACCAGTGGTCAACGCTGGTCAGCCTTGCCGGACCTCGCACGGCCCAGCGACGGCCCCCACGGATGCACGTCCACGCAGCCCCTTCCTAAAAGGGAGCCGATACTGTCGGGCGAGGCCCACAGCGAACTCTCGGGGTACCCCCTCGAGCGAGAAGATCTTCTCGAATAGGCCCGCTCCGTTCCCGTTCGAGAACACCGGGGAACGCGCGATCCAGCCCTTAGAGCGGGTATGCTGACGGTCGTTCAAGTCTTGTCGTCCCGATGCGCCTCGATACAGATCGGGGACCTGCCGTGCGCAGGAAATTCAACGACAGGAGGAGAACACGATGAGAAAGCAGCGGCCTCGCGCCAGAAGTCAGAAACCTCTTCGCCCCAGCTGGCGAGAGATCACTCTGGCTGCACTGGCAGCGGTGGCCGCAGTAGCAGGATGCGTAGAGCAACTGGTGCGCTAGGTTCGCACCCTTGATCGAGAACGAGCGCCGGACGAACAGCTGGGCAAAAAAAGTAAGCCCGGCCGCTTTGTAGTCGGCCGGACTCACTCGATCTCTCTACAGGAGCCCGAGTCTGGTTGCAGCCAGCTCGGGCTCTCCTGTTCGAGAAACTTTTCCAGGCACTGAACCAAGTATCTCGAACTCAGCCACTAGTGCCACCAATCTTTTACTCCACAGCAAATGTGTAACCTATTTGCCTGCGGCAATACGTTGTTGCTTGCTAGCAAGCAACAACAACTATAGCTTCAGCTTCTGCCTTCTTCCCACAGCTCCTGACAGGTTCTTGTAGCTGCACCGGGTCGACAGAGTTCCCGCGCTCTTCGCTCAGACAACTGTCACGACAGTTCACAGAACGCCACGGCGGCGTCGTCCCCGACCTTGAAGCGCGGCCACCGGAGCCCATGGGGATCCGTAGCCTCCACCTTGCGCACCGCCGAGATCAACCCGTCAGCGCCGCCAGCCCGGAGCACCCCGAATCCCTCCGCCCACGTGGCCGCCTGGTAGTCGGTCACAAGCCGAGCTGCCCCGTCCGACATGACCGCGACTGCCTGCACCTCAGCAACCGGCACAGCACCGGTCAACGCATGGTCGGCCGCCTCGCCCCCCGAAGAAGCGACCCAGTAGCCACCCGGGACATTCCGGGTGAGCCTCTGGGCCGCGACCATGCGGCGTACGCTCTCTGTGTGCTCCGACGTGCCGGTGGGGAAGCGCTCGGTCTCGGCACGGAGTTCCGGCACGACAGCTTCCACCCGGAGGTCGGTCTTCACCAGGTACTCGCCGTCCCGCTCGAAGACGATCGGTGAGTCTGCGAGTACCAGGTAGTCGAACTGCTCGGCGCCGGCGCGGAGGATCGAGACCGTCGCCGAGGGCGTCCCGGGGTTGGCCAGGTCGCAACCCGGGTGCAGCGCAGCCACTTGCTCCAGGGCCTGAGCCAGCCCATCGGCCAGCGGTCGGCCGGGATCAGCCAGGGCGGCGATCAAGTGACCGCCGAGCTGCGAGACGTACCAGGGAACGCCGTGCCGGCAGCCGGTGTCGAGACCGACCGTGCTGAGCCCGTCCAGCACGATGGCCAGCAACGAGGTGGCGCCCACCCAGTCTTCGTTGGGGTTCGGGCCGCCGGGGGCGGTGGCGATGGAGACGCGCATCTCAGGCCTCGTGTCGGTAGTTCTGGCGCGACGACGACAGGGGCCCGCCGGTTCGGACCGGCGGGCCCCTGTCGTGTGTGCGGGTGGGCCGGCCTACGGGCGGGTGTAGGCGGTGAGGTCGGGGACGGTGGCGAAGCCGGCGCCGTAGGCGCTGATGCCGCGGCCGTAGGCGCCCAGCAGGACGCCGGGGGCCTCGCCGGCCAGGACCCAGCCGTACTCGGACTCGCGGTAGCGGAAGGGCTGCGGCAGGCCGTTCACCGGGAGGCTGAGGGTGGACCAGCCGGGGCCGTCCAGGTCGTCGGCGAGGTCCCAGGCGAGGGCGGACTGCTGGTCCAGCCAGTCCTGGCGCAGCGCGCGGTCCAGCTGGCCCGGCCAGGTCGCGGCGAGCAGGCCGGAGCCGGCCAGCCAGGCCGCGGAGGCGGCGGAGGTGGCCTCCAGGGTGCCGGTGTTGTCGGCGCTGCGCCGGCTGTCCCGGCGGGCGACGGTGACGGCCACCGCGAACTTGCGCATGTCGCGCGGCTCGTACTGGCGGGCCGGCTCCTCGCCGTGGCCCAGGCTGCCGTAGTCGACGGTGCCGTGGGCGCCGGAGCGCGGGCCGCCGAAGCCGCTCGGCAGCAGGAAGCGGCGGCCGGACCAGCCGTCGTCCAGGCCGTACCAGGGGAAGTCCGCGGACAGGTACGGCACCAGCGGGTCCGCCGGGCCGGCCTGTCCGCCGACCATGGGTCCGCCGGCCGTGGCCGTTCCCACCGCCTGACTTGTCGCGTCCATCCCCGGGGCCTCCTCAACGACGTTTGCCTGCCGTGGTGCGCTCCCATCGTGGCGCACCTCGGCGCCCCTGCCGACCGACTCGGGCCCGGACGGGACCGGAAGTGACCGACGGCACAGCGGGAACAATCAGCACAATAGCGGCGCACACGCCGGGGCCCGCTCAGCCGTGCGGTTCGGCGGGGCGCGGAGGAGCGGCGACGGAGCCGGGTTACGTCGCGTCGGGGTCGAACGGGGGGCGCTCGCCCGGGGTGAGGGGGGCGCCGGCGGTCGCGGGGGCCGGGGTGGCGGCGGGCTTGTCGAAGGAGACGCTGCCGTTGCGGCCGTGCCCGTTCACCGGGGCGGCCGGCTTGTCGTCCAGCACCGAGCGGATGTCCAGGGACTCCCGCATGTCCTTGAGGCCCAGCGGGTCCTCCTCGCCGCCCATCAGCTGCTTGCGGACGAAGGTCTTCGGGTTGAGGTCCTCGAACTCGAAGTCCTTGAACTCGGGACCCAGTTCGCTGCGGATGTCCTCCTTCGCGGTGTCCGCGAAGGACCGGATCTTCCGGATGAACCCCATGGTGTCCTGGATCAGCTTCGGCAGCTTGTCCGGACCGAAGATCACGATGGCCATGATGGCCAGGGTCAGGACCTCCAGTGTGCCCACGTCACTGAACACCAAAGCTCCCTACGGTCGCGGGCGGATCGGACAAACGCTCCTCACAGCGTAATGGCCATCGGCGGGTCCATGACCCCCGGTGTGATGAAGCCGTGGTGAAGACCCGCCGATGACCGCGGCCCGAAGGGGCCGGTGAGGTCTATCTGTTCTCGTGGTGCAGGCCGGCCACGCCGGTGCTCGGCGTGCGCTCGGGGAGCTCGTGCGGCGGCATCGCGCCCCGGGTGACCGCCACCGGGCGGACCGGCAGGTCCGCCGCCGGCACCTGGGCGTTCATCGGGACCATGCCGCCCCGGCCGCCACTGCCGGCCGGGCTGACCACGGTGCCGTGCTGGTCCTCGCCCGGACCGGAAATGCCGCCGACTCCGCCGAGCGTCACCGCGGCCACCGAGAAGGCCCCGGCGGCGGCGAAGACGAAGCGCCGGCCGCGCGGCGGGACCGGCCGGACCACCGGGGCGATCGCGGCCGCGGCCGCGGCCAGCGGCTGGACCGGGGCGTCCGGACGGACGGTGCGGCGTCCGATCAGCGGGCGCAGCACCGCGCCGCCACGGCCGAAGGCCCGCGGGTCGACCCCGGGCACCGGGGTGTCGGCACCGAGCGCGCCGCCGCCGAAGGAGGCGCCCGCGCCCCGGCCGAAGGAGCCGCCGTTCAGCCGGCTGCCGCCGAGGGTCCCGGTGCCGGCCACGCCGCCGCCGGGAAAGTCGTCGTCGTCCCGGCGCGGCCGGTCGGCGCGCGGCTGCGGCTCGTCCTCCGGGAGCGCGCCGACGGCCATCAGCCGGGCCATCAGCCCGGAGGACGGGCCGGGCGTGCCGGTCCGGGTCAGCAGGTGCTTGACCGCGCGGCCCTCGTCGGCCTCGGCGAGGCACTGCGGACAGGTCGCCAGATGGGCCTGGACGCGATCGCGCGAGTCGTGGCCGAGCTCACCGTCGACGAAGGCGGACAGCCGCTCCCCGAGGTGGTGCTCCTCCGCGGGGTCGACCGACCGGACGGCGACGGCGCGCAGGGCCGGCTCGGCCGGCAGCGCGGGACCGTCGACCGCTCCGGGCCCGTCCTGGCCCCGGCGGCCCAGCGCGGGCCAGCCGGCCCGGCGGGCGGCCGTGCGGCCGGGGGTGTCCGAGTGGCCCGGCCCGGACCGGCCGGTTCCGCTCACGATCGCCTCCGGCCGCGCCCGCCCGGCGCGGCCGGAGCCTCGCCGGCGACGGCGCCGACCGGAACCGGCTGCTCCTCGGCGCCGCCGCCCCGGCGCTCACGGCCGGGGGCCGAGCCGGGGGCGCGGTGCTTGAGCGCGGCGCGCAGGTGCGAGCGGCCGCGGTGGATGCGGCTGCGGACGGTGCCGAGCTTGACGCCGAGCGTGGCGGCGATCTCCTCGTAGGAGAGGCCCTCGATGTCGCAGAGCACCACGGCGGCACGGAACTCGGGCGCCAGGGTGTCCAGGGCGTGCTGGACGTCGGCGTCGAAGTGGGTGTCGCTGAAGTGCTGGGCCGGGCTGGGCTCGCGGGAGGCGAGCCGCTCCGCCGCGTCGTCGCCGAGCGCGTCGAAGCGGATGCGCTGGCGGCGGCGGACCATGTCCAGGAAGAGGTTGGTGGTGATCCGGTGCAGCCAGCCCTCGAACGTGCCGGGGGTGTAGGTGGACAGCGAACGGAAGACCCGGACGAAGACCTCCTGGGTGAGGTCCTCGGCGTCGTGCTGGTTACCGGTCAGCCGGTAGGCGAGCCGGTAGACGCGCGCACTGTGGGCCTCGACGATCTCCTCCCAGCTGGGCGGAGTCCAGGTCTGCGCGTCGGGGCCCTCGGCGAAGGTCGCGAGGGCGGGGGCCTCGGCAGTGCCGGCGGGCGCCTCGGGCGCGGCGGCCGGCTGGTCCAGGGTGGAGTGCGCAGGCTGGTTCATCACGGGCTTCGGCGTACGGGCCGACGCGGTGCCGCGGGAGTGCCGCCGCACGGGGACGTCGCCCTCGGCCACACCTCCTCGGTCGGCTCTTCTGCCCAGCAGGGCCACCACCATATCCACCTCGCCCGTCAAGCCCGGATAAGAAGTGTCCGGGACCGCCTCCGGTATCCGCGGCACCGTCCGGCCCGCGGCAGCGGCTCCGGGAGGGTGTCCGGGACGGCCTGTTCGCCCGGTCCCTGCTCCATCAACGGCCCGCCGCCGTACGCGGTTCCCGCCCGGCCAGTAATCTGTGGCAGGAAATATCGACATCCGCTCGGCGCCGGGCCGCCACCCGGGGCTCCGAAAGAGGCAGCCATCAGCGAGTTCGGGCCCGCGCGTACGGCGCTCGCCGACACCTTCGTCGGCGAGGACGCGGTGCTGACCTACGCCCGGGCGCAGTCCGCGCGCACCGGGATCCGGGCGATCGGCCCGAGCGGCGGCGCCTGTCTGCGGCTGCTGGCCGCCGCGTCGGGCGCCAAGGCGGTGGCCGAGATCGGCACCGGGACGGGCGTCTCCGGGGTGTACCTGCTGCGCGGGATGCGGCCGGACGGCGTGCTCACCACCGTCGACTCGGAGCCGGTCCGCCAGCAACTGGCGAAGGAGGCCTACCAGGCCGCCGGGTTCGCGGCCAACCGGTCGCGGTTCATACCGGGCCGGGCCCTGGAGGTGCTGCCGAGGCTCGCCGACGGCCAGTACGACCTGGTGTTCTGCGACGGGGACCCGGCGGAGTCCGGCGCGTACCTGGAGGAGTCGCTGCGGCTGCTGCGGCCTGGCGGGACGGTCTGCTTCGAGGGCGTGTTCCAGGAGGGCCGACTGGCCGAACCGGAGCTCCAGGACCCGCGGACCAGGTCGATGCGCGACCTCGTCCGGGACGTCCGGGAGAGCGACGCCCTGCTGCCCGCGCTGCTGCCGGTGTCGGACGGGCTGCTCTGCGCCGTGAAGCGGTAGCGGCGGCGCGCGGCCACCGGAACGCGGACACCCGGGCACGCGGAAAGGCGCGCCCGGGGGCGGAACGTACCGGGCCCGGGACGACGCGATGGTCGTACCCGGGCCCAGCGGCACATCTCCAGGAGATGGCGAGCACCTGCTGCGGTCAGCCGCAGGCCTTCTTCAGGGCCTCGCCGAGGGCGTGGGCCTCGTCGGGCGTGAGCTCCACCACGAGGCGTCCGCCGCCTTCGAGCGGAACGCGCATGATGATGCCCCGCCCCTCTTTGGTGACTTCGAGCGGGCCGTCACCCGTCCGCGGCTTCATGGCCGCCATGCTCGTTCCCCTTCCTGCAACCGCTCAGCTACGCACCGGCAGTCCGTCCACCGCCGGTATCGAACGCATTGATCGGAAGCCATTATCCCGCATGCCACGGCCTGATGACCAACATCACTCTCGGTGCAACCTCGTCCGGACCGCCGCAATCCCTCCCAATAACCGGCATAAGCCCCGGCGCGGCGCCGGTCCGTACGCCACCGGAAGGTGCGATACCTCACACTCCCCAGGCGGGCCGGGGCTCCGGCATCCTGGCAGCCCACGATCACGAGCAAGGGAGCTCTCGCCCATGTCCGATTCGGTGCTGTACGAGCTGGACGGCGGCCTGGCCGTCATCACGATCAACCGCCCCGGGGCGATGAACGCGCTGGACGTCCCGACCAAGGTGGCGCTGCGTGACACCGTGACCGCCGCCGCCGAGGACCCGGCCGTGCGCGCGGTGCTGCTGACCGGCGCGGGCGACCGGGCGTTCTGCGTCGGCCAGGACCTCAAGGAGCACCTGGGCCTGCTGAAGCGGGCCGAGGAGACCGGCGAGGGCGCGCTGCGGACGGTGGCCGAGCACTACAACCCGCTGCTGCGGGCGCTGGCCGGGATGCGCAAGCCGACGGTGGCCGCGGTCGGCGGGGTGGCGGCCGGGGCGGGCGCCTCGCTGGCCTTCGCCTGTGACTTCCGGATCGTGGCGGACACCGCGGGCTTCAACACCGCGTTCGCCGGGATCGCGCTGACCTCCGACTCCGGGGCCTCCTGGACCCTGCCGCGGCTGGTCGGCCACGCGCGGGCGACCGAGCTGCTGATGCTGCCGCGCACCGTGAAGGCGGCCGAGGCGATGGAGCTGGGCCTGGCCACCAAGGTCGTGCCGGCCGCCGAACTGGCCGCCACCGCCCGGGTGTTCGCCAAGGAGCTGGCCGAGGGCCCGACGGTGGCCTACGGCGCGATCAAGGAGTCCCTGGCGTACGGCGCCTCGCACTCGCTGAGCGAGCTGCTCGACAAGGAGGACGAGCTGCAGACCCTGGCCGGCGCGAGCGAGGACCACCGGATCGCGGTCCGCGCCTTCATCGCCAAGGAGAAGCCGGCCTACCTGGGCCGCTAGGGCGTGACCCCGCCCGCACCCCGGTTCGGGCCCGGTTCAGGCCCCGTTCAGGCCCGGACCGGCCCCGCGGGCGCGGTGCGGACGTGGCAGTCGGCGAGGTGGTCGTCCACCAGTCCGCAGGCCTGCATCAGCGCGTACGCGGTGGTCGGGCCGACGAACCGGAAGCCGGCCTTCTTCAGGGCCTTGGCGAGCGCCGTCGACTCGGGCGTGACGGCCGGCACCTCGTCCAGGGTGCGGGGCGCCGGCCGGTCCGGGTCCCCGGCGAACCCCCAGATCAGCGCGTCCAGTCCGCCGTCGAGCTCACGGGCGACCCGGGCGTTGGCGATCGAGGCCTCGATCTTGGCCCGGTTGCGGATGATCCCGGTGTCCGCGAGCAGCCGCTCGACGTCGGCGGGGCCGAACTCGGCGACCTCGGCGATCGCGAAGCCGGCGAAGGCGGCCCGGAAGCCCTCGCGGCGGCGCAGGATGGTGATCCAGGACAGGCCGGACTGGAAGGCCTCCAGGCAGACCCGCTCGAACAGGGCGTCGTCGCCGCGCACCGGGCGGCCCCACTCGGTGTCGTGGTAGATCCGGTAGTCGTCCGCCGAGTCGCCCCAGGCGCAGCGGCGCAGCCCGTCCGCCCCCAGGACGGCACCGGTGCCGGCGCTCACCGCTCCCCGTCCGGCACGGCGTCCTCGGGGGCCGCGGTGGACTTGGTGAGGGCGACGGCGGGCTCGACCACCAGGGCGAACTCCTCCAGGCCGGGCAGCGGTTCGGCGCCGGGCTCGGGGCGGTCGGTCGCCTCGACGGCGCCGCGCACGGCGGCCAGCGCCTCCAGCTCGGCGATCCGGACGTCCCGGTGGGCGAGTTCGGCGCCCAGCCGGTCGAGGACGTCGTCCACCTCGTCCATCCGGTAGCCGCGCAGGGCCATCGGCAGGCGCAGCGCGTCCACGTCGGCCCGGCCCAGCGGGCGGTCCTGCGGCAGCCGGGCGGAGATCCGGTCCTGCACGGCCTCGGGCAGCGAACCGCCGCCGCCCAGCGCCACCAGGGCGGCGCCGCCG
Source organism: Streptomyces sp. NRRL S-495 (assembly GCF_000966955.1). NCBI lineage: Bacteria > Bacillati > Actinomycetota > Actinomycetes > Kitasatosporales > Streptomycetaceae > Streptomyces > Streptomyces sp. NRRL S-495. The sequence goes on along the minus strand of NZ_JZWY01000113.1, from coordinate 18,246 downwards.
ACCACTACGGCCATGGCCACCACGATCACCCAGAACACGAGCGGTCCTCCCGATTCTCCGGCCGGCCCCGACAGGAGTGGGATCATGGTCCCGATGGGCCGGGGGGGCCATCATCGCACCCGCAGCAGCTGTGGAGGAGACATCGGTGGCACTGCGCCTGGGACCACGGGAATTCGGCGACGACGAGCTTGTGATCATGGCGATCGTCAACCGGACACCGGACTCGTTCTTCGACAAGGGCTCGACCTTCGCCGACGAGGCCGCGTTCGAGGCCGCCGACCGCGCGATGGCGGAGGGCGCGGCGATCCTCGACATCGGCGGGGTGAAGGCCGGGCCGGGTGACGAGGTGACCGTCGAGGAGGAACTGCGGCGCACGGTGCCGTTCGTGGCGGAGCTGCGCAAGCGCCACCCCGAGGCCGTGATCAGTGTGGACACCTGGCGGCACGAGGTCGGCGAGGCGGTCTGCGAGGTCGGCGCCGACCTGCTGAACGACGCCTGGGGCGGGGTGGACCCGCGGCTGGCCGAGGTGGCCGCCCGCCACGACGTCGGGCTGGTCTGCACGCACGCCGGCGGCGCGGAGCCGCGCACCCGGCCGCACCGGGCCGGCTACCAGGACGTGATGGCGGACATCCTGCGGGTCACCGTCGGGCTGGCCGAGCGGGCGGTGGAGCTGGGTGTGCGGCGGGACGCGGTGCTGATCGACCCGGGGCACGACTTCGGGAAGAACACCCGGCACTCGCTGGAGGCGACCCGGCGGCTGCCGGAGATGACCGCGACCGGCTTCCCGGTCCTGGTGTCGCTGTCGAACAAGGACTTCGTCGGCGAGACGCTGGACCGGCCGGTGAACGAGCGGCTGCTCGGCACCCTGGCGACCACGGCGGTCTCCGCCTGGCTGGGCGCCCAGGTGTACCGGGTGCACCAGGTGGCGGAGACCCGGCAGGTGCTCGACATGGTCGCCTCGATCCGCGGCACCCGCCCGCCGGCCGTGGCCCGCCGGGGGCTGGCGTAAGGGCCTCCAGGGCCCCTAGGACACGCCTAGATCTCGTTCACGGGCCGGCGGGCGTCGGCGAGGATCTTCATGACCTCGTCGATGTCGTCGGTCACGTGGAAGAGCTCCAGGTCGTGCGGGGCCGCCTTGCCCTGGGCGACCAGGGTGTTCCGCAGCCAGTCGACCAGTCCGCCCCAGTACGCGCTGCCGAAGAGGATCACCGGGAAGCGGGTGACCTTCTTCGTCTGCACCAGGGTGAGCGCCTCGAACAGCTCGTCCAGGGTGCCGAGGCCGCCGGGCAGGACGACGAAGCCCTGCGAGTACTTCACGAACATCGTCTTGCGGACGAAGAAGTAACGGAAGTTCAGCCCGAGGTCGACGAACTCGTTGAGCCCCTGCTCGAAGGGGAGCTCGATGCCGAGCCCGACGCTGAGCCCGCCGGCGTCCGAGGCGCCCCGGTTGGCCGCCTCCATCGCGCCGGGACCGCCACCGGTGATCACCGCGAAGCCGGCCTCGACCAGGGCCCGGCCGATCGCCACGCCCGCGGCGTACTCGGGTGAGTCGACCGGGGTCCGTGCGGAGCCGAAGACACTGATCGCGGGCGGGAGTTCGGCGAGCGCGCCGAAGCCCTCGACGAATTCCGAGGTGATGCGCAGGACCCGCCAGGGGTCGGTGTGCAGCCAGTCGGTCGGGCCGGTGGTGTCCAGCAGCCGCTGGTCCGTGGTGCTCTCGCCGACCTGGTCCCGGCGCACCAGCACCGGGCCCTTCTGCTTCTCGGGCCACGCCTTCTTCGGGCGCGGCTCGCCCACCTGCTCAGGACCGTGGCCGTAGTGCTTTTCGTCTCCAGTGCCTGTCATGACGAAACCCTACGCCCCTGCCTCCCCTTTTTCAGGCAACGGTGGAAGGTCGGTTGGGCAACCGGAAGATGGCGTTCGGCCGATGGTCGGACGGTCGGACCGGCCGCGGGGCCGGTCCGGCCGTCCGCCGGGTTCAGGCCGTCAGCCAGGCCCGCAGCCGCTCCTCGGTCTCGGCGATCGCGCTCAGCGAGCAGTGCTCGTCGCGCTTGTGCGCCATGTTCGGGTCGCCCGGGCCGTAGTTGACCGCCGGGACGCCGAGCGCGCTGAACCGGGCTACGTCGGTCCAGCCGAACTTGGCGCGGGCGGTGCCGCCGGTGGCGGTGAGGAACGCCCGGGCGGCCGGCTGGTTGAGGCCGGGCAGCGCGCCCGGGGCGAAGTCGGTGACGGTGACCTCGAAGCCGTCGAAGACCTCGCGCACGTGCTTCTCGGCCTCGGCCTCGTCGCGGTCCGGCGCGAAGCGGAAGTTGACCGTCACCACGCACTCGTCGGGGATCACATTGCCGGCCACGCCGCCGTCGATCCGCACCGCGTTGAGGCCCTCGTGGTACTCCAGGCCGTCGATGTCGACCTTGCGCGCCCGGTACTCGGAGAGCCGGCGCAGCACCTCGCCGGCGTGGTGGATGGCGTTGTCGCCGAGCCAGCTGCGGGCCGAGTGGGCCCGGACGCCGGTCAGCCGGACCTGGGCGCGCAGGGTGCCCTGGCAGCCGCCCTCGACGACCGCCCCGCTGGGCTCCATCAGCACCGCGAAGTCGGCGGTCAGCCAGTCCGGGTGGGCCTGGGCGAGGTGGCCGAGACCGTTGCGGTGGGCCTCCACCTCCTCGCAGTCGTAGAAGACGAAGGTGAGGTCCCGGTTGGGCTCGGGCAGGGTGGCCGCGAGCCGGAGCTGGACGGCGACGCCGGACTTCATGTCCGAGGTGCCGCAGCCGAAGAGCAGGTCGCCCTCGACCCAGGAGGGCACATTGTCGGCGATCGGCACGGTGTCGATGTGGCCGGCGAGCAGGACGCGTTCGGCGCGGCCGAGGTTCGTGCGGGCGACGACGTTGTTGCCGTAGCGGTCGACGGTCAGGTGCGGGAGGGCCCGCAGGGCGTCCTCCACGGCGTCGGCGAGCGCCTGCTCGTCGCCGCTGACGGAGGGGAAGTCGACCAGCTGGGCGGTCAGCGCGCCGCCGTCGAGGGTGAGGTCAAGGGGCGTCTTCGAGCTGCTCATGGTCGTCCAGCGTAGTCCCGTCCGGGAACCCGTCCGCGAACCCGGACGGATCCCGCACAGGTCCGGACGGGTCCCGGGCGGATCCGGGCCGTGGCCGGCCTGTGACGGCTTCGGTGCCGTCCCGGGGCAACCGTCCGCCGCCGCACACCCGTCCGAGTGGGTACGGTGTCGGTTCGAGGTGCTCGGTGGAGAGGGGCGGCGGTGGCCAGGCGGAAGAGCGGCGGCGGGGACGGTGACGCGGCGCCGCCGCGGCGCCGCAGGCCGGTGCGCGCGGTGCTGATCGTCCTGCTGGTGCTGACCGTGGTCGCGGTGGGGCTGTACTGGCTGCGCGACCAGAAGCTGCTGACCCCCGAGGGCTGCTCGGTGAAGACCCCGGCCGGCGAGGGGACGCTGGAGGTTCCGCAGGCCGCCAACGCCGCGACCATCGCCGCCGTCGCGCACGCCCGCGGTCTGCCGGACCGGGCGGTGACCATCTCGCTGGCCACCGCGATGCAGGAGTCCAAGATCCGCAACCTGGCCGGCGGCGACCGGGACTCAGTGGGCCTGTTCCAGCAGCGGCCCTCGCAGGGCTGGGGCACCGTGCAGCAGATCATGGACCCGGTCTACGCGACCAACAAGTTCCTGGACGGCCTGGTGAAGGTGCCCGGCTACACCCGGCTGCCGCTGACCGACGCGGCCCAGCAGGTGCAGAAGAGCGGCTACCCGCAGGCCTACGCCAAGCACGAGACCAAGGCCACCCTGCTGGCCTCCGCCCTGACCGGCCGGGAGGCGGCCGCGCTGAACTGCGTGGTGCACGACTTCGCCGCGCCGGACACCGACGAGGAGGAGTCCTCGCCGGCCCCGGCCGGGGCCGCGCCGGACACCGGCGCGACGGCGGCGGCCCGCCCGGACCGGGCGCAGGTGCTGAGCGACCGGGTGCGCCGCGAGTTCGGCCGGACGGTGACCCCGGCGGCCGGTTACACGTCCACGGTGAAGGGCGCCGAGAACGCCGTCTCGCTGACCCCGGACCCGACCGCGTCCACCGACTCCGGGCCGGAGGCCGAACGGCAGAACGGCTGGGCGGTGGCGCACTGGGCAGTGACCCAGGCGCAGCGGCTGGGCATCGAGACCGTCGCCTACGACGGTCGGATCTGGCGGAAGGCGAAGTCCGAGGACGGCTGGAAGCCGCAGTCGACCGGGACGTCGACCAAGCTGGTGCTGGTCTCGCTGGCGGCTCCCGCGAAGGGCTGAGACCGGGGGGTCCCGGCGGCTGACGCACTGGTGTCCGGGTTGCCGCCGTACGAGTGATTCGCGTCAACACAGGTGGACAGGCGGACGGCCGGGCCGGGCCGGGCGCAGAACCGTCACTCCCCTTGGCCCGTCGCACGCCCGCACCCCCGGTCCGACCCCGGGAGCGGCTCCCCGTGCGGTCATACCGTCAGATGGTCAGTACGACGTTTTCCTTGCACCGGCCGAAACCTTCTGGCTTCTCAAGCGGTAACACCGTTGTCCGCCCGGCGGACGGAACGGACCCAGACCCCTTTCGAGGAGCCCCATGTCTCACCCCCTCACGCGCCGGATCGCCCAGGCCGCCCTGCTCGTGGCGGCCGGCGCGACCCCGCTGGTCGCGGCCGGCTCCGCGTCCGCCGCGGACGCCCTGCTGCCGAAGAGCGACCTGGCCGCCCCACTGGGCCAGCTGACCAACACCGACACGGGTTCCACCCTGCAGCACACCACCCACGAGCTGGGCCAGGCCGCCGGGACCACCGGCGCCGCGACCGTGGCCGCGGGTGTGCCCGCCACCGCCGACGCCACCGGCAACATCGTCGCCCAGCAGCTCCCCGAGGCGAACGAGAAGGCCAGCTCGCTGACCGCCCCGGTGGACCAGACCGCCGCCACCACCGGCCAGCTCTCGGGCGTCACCCCGAAGGTCGCCAAGACCCTGGCCGGGAAGCTCGGCGAGGCCGTCACCGGCCACGCCGCCGGCCCGCAGCGCAGCGCGCAGAGCGGGGCGAACCCGGTCGGCGGGCTCTCCCAGGCCGGTGCGGTCGCCAACGCCGTCCCGGGCGCGGGCGGGCTGACCCAGGCCGTCCCCAGCACCAACGCCGTCACCGACGCGCTGCCGCTCGGCGCCGTCGGCCGTGCCGTCCCCGGCGGCCTGACCTCCGGCCTGCCCGGCGCCGACGTGCTCGGCCTGGCCGAGCACGGTTCGGCCAACCGCCTGGGCGGCGCCGACCTCGGCCCGAACAGCCCGCTGAACGGCCTCGGCGGCCTCACCGGCGCGCTCGGCCCGATCGGCGGCCTGCTGGGCGGCGTCAACGGCGGCGGCCTCGGCCTCTAGGGCGCCCTAGTCCTGCCCGCAGTCCTCGCGGCCCCACCGCGGTTCCGCCGCGTTCCGCCCGCGGCTCCCGTCCCCCCCGGGGGGGGCGGCGGCACCCCGGTACGACGACGGCGAAGGGGCCGGTGTTCCTCCTCGGAACACCGGCCCCTTCGGCCTTCCACGCGGTCAGCGCGCCGCGTTCAGCCGCTCCACCGCCGCCGCGACCCGCTCGTCGGTCGCGGTGAACGCCACCCGGACGAACCGGTCGCCGGCCGGACCGTAGAAGTCGCCGGGCGCCACCAGGATGCCCAGTCCGGCGAGTTCGGCGACGGTCTCCCAGCACGGCCGGTCCTGGGTCGCCCACAGGTAGAGGCTCGCCTCCGAGTGCTCGATCCGGAAGCCGTACGCCTCCAGCGCCGCCCGCAGCGCCGCCCGCCGGGCCGCGTAGCGCTCCCGCTGCTCGGCCACGTGCGCGTCGTCCCCGAGCGCGGCCACCGTCGCGGCCTGGACCGGGGCCGGCACGATCATGCCGCCGTGCTTGCGCACCTCCAGCAGCTCCTTGACCACCACCGGGTCGCCCGCCACGAAGGAGGCGCGGTAGCCGGCCAGGTTGGAGCGCTTGGACAGCGAGTGCAGCGCGAGCAGGCCCTCGTGGCCGTCCCCGCAGATGTCCGGGCGCAGCACCGAGACCGGCTCGGCCTCCCAGCCCAGTTCCAGGTAGCACTCGTCGCTGACCAGCAGCACCCGGTGCTCGCGCGCCCACGCCACCGTGCGGCGCAGCTCGTCGGCGCCGAGCACCCGCCCGGTCGGGTTGGACGGCGAGTTGACCCACAGCAGGCGCACCCGGGAGCCGTCCAGCTCGTCCACCGAGTCGTACTCGACCGGCTCGGCGCCGCACAGCCGGGCGCCGACCTCGTACGTCGGGTAGGCCAGCCGCGGGTAGGCGACCTGGTCGCCGGGGCCGAGGCCGAGCTGGGTCGGCAGCCAGGCCACCAGCTCCTTGGAGCCGACGGTCGGCAGGACGGCCCGCGGGCCGATCTCCGCGCCGAGCCGGCGCCGCAGCCAGCCGGCGACGGCCTCGCGCAGCTCCTCCGGGCCCCACACGGTCGGATAGCCGGGGGTGTCCGTGGCGGCGGCGAGCGCCTTCTGGATCACCTCGGGGACCGGGTCCACCGGGGTGCCCACGGAGAAGTCGCAGAGCCCGCCCGGGTGGGCGAGCGCCGTGGCCTTGTAGGGCTCCAGCTTGTCCCAGGGGAACACCGGCAGGAGGTCGGAAACGCGGCGCGCCGCCCCCGGGTGGCCCGGGAACGGCGCGTGCGTGCTGTTCTTGGTAGTCACAGCTGAATTGCCACCGATCCGGTCAGTGGTCGGCGTTCTGCGGCGGCAGAGCGGCGATGAACGGGTGGTCGCGCTCGATCAGGCCGAGCTTCGACGCACCGCCGGGCGAACCGAGGTCGTCGAAGAACTCGACGTTCGCCTTGTAGTAGTCCTTCCACTCCTCCGGAGTGTCGTCCTCGTAGAAGATCGCCTCGACCGGGCAGACCGGCTCGCAAGCACCACAGTCGACACACTCATCCGGGTGGATGTAGAGCGATCGCTCGCCCTCGTAGATGCAGTCAACCGGGCACTCTTCGATGCAGGCCTTGTCCTTGACGTCGACACAAGGCTGCGCGATGACGTAGGTCACGCTGTCGTTCCTCCTCGGAAGGGCTCGGCGGCCCATTCTGTTTTCTCGCGTGCGCGGGTGAGCGCGGTGTCGTCGATGCCCGCCCCTAGTATCGCGGGTCGGAGACCGCAAATGCACAGGAGGTGCCCAGATGGCCGTCGAAGGGCCGGTTCAGGACCGTCCGGAGGTCCGGGTGGATCGCTCCGACGTGGGCCGGAGAGTCTCCGTACGACGGCTCACCGGCTTCGCCGACGACAACCGGCCAGTCTTCCGCGACGTGATCGGCGTGCTCGTCTCCTGGGACGACGAGGGCCTGACGGTGGTGCCGCGGACCGGCGGACCGGTCTCCTTCGACGAGCGGCTGCTGGTCGCGGGGAAGCCGGTGCCGCTCTTCCCCGCCCGGCGCGCGCCGCTGCCGCCGACCGACCCGGTCGGGCTCCAGCGGACCGCCGCCCGCGGCTGGCCGGCCGTCGAGCAGGAGCCGCTGGGCGAATGGACCCTGCGCGCCTCGGCCGGCTTCACCCGGCGGGCCAACTCCGCCCTGGCACTCGGCGATCCCGGCCTGCCGCTCGACCGGGCGCTGGCGGCCGTCCGCGCCTGGTACGCGGCGCGCGGGCTGCCGGCGATGCTGGAGGTCTGCACCCCGGGCTCGCCGGAGGGCCTGCGCGAGGAGCTGGACCGCCGGGGCGCCACCTGCGCGCGGACCCTGGTCCGGGTCGCGCCGCTGGCCGGGCTCGCCCGTGGCGGCACACCCGCCGCCCTCGACCGGGTGCGGCTGTCCCGGACCGCCGACGCGGCCTGGCTGTCGCTGTACCGGCGGGCGGGCGGCGGCCCGGNCGGTGGAGGAGGCCGCCCTGCGGGTGGTCCGCGGCGGGCCGTCGGTCTGGTTCGCCAGCGTGCCGGGCGCCGGTCCCGACCGGGCGCCGCTGGCCGTCGGACGCTGCGTCGTCGACGGGCCGTGGGCCGGTTTCGGCGCGGTCGAGGTCGCCGCGCACGCGCGCCGGGCCGGACTGGCCACCGCGGTCATGGCGGTGCTCGCGGCCCGGGCCGCCGAGGAGGGCGCGAGCGGCGGGTACTTGCAGGTCGAGGCGGAGAACTCCGGGGCGATCGCGCTCTATGACGGCTTGGGCTTCACGACCAGTCACACTTACCAGTACGCACTCCTGCCGCAGGGGTAGGAGTCCCGGCCGCTCCCCCGCGCGTCCCTCCCCGTCCGCCCGTCCGTACGAAAGCCGCCGCCACCGCCGTGACCGAGCAGAGCAGAGCACGCTTCCGGACCGAGGCCAGGGCCGAGCACCCCGATCCGGTGCTGCTCTGCGTGCTCGCGGCCGCCGAACACACCCCCGCCCCCGACCCCTCGGACCCGGACGGCCTCGACGGCCCGCCCGCGCCCGACGCCCTGCTCGCCGCCTGCGAGGCGGCGCTGGAGCGGCACGCGGCCGCCGTGCGGCGCGCCGTCGCCGAACGCGCCCCGGCCGGACCGGAGGAGACCGCGGCGCTGCTGGCCGCCGTCCTCGGCGGGCGCGAGCGGTTCCACGGGCGGAAGTCCGACTACCGGCGGCTGGAGTCCTCGCTGCTGCCGGAGGTGCTGCGGCGCCGCCGCGGACTGCCGATCATGCTGTCGCTGGTCTGGTGGGCGGTCGCCCGCAGGGCCGGGCTCACGGTGCACGGGGTCGCCCTGCCCGGCCACTTCGTCGTCGCGGTCGGCGGGCCCGCCGGCGGCGACGACTACGTGCTGGCCGACCCCTTCCACGGCGGCCGGCTGCTCGACCTCGACGGGGTGGCCGAGCTGGTGCGCGCCGCCGGGCACGAGTTCACCCCCGAACTGCTCACCCCCGCACAGCCGCTGGACACCGTGCTGCGGGTGCTCGGCAACATCCGCGGCTGGGCCGCCGACCGGCCCGAGCACGCCCGCACCCAGCTCTGGGCCACCGAACTCGCCCTGCTGCTCCCGCGCCACCCCGCCCAACTCCGGCTCGAACGCGCCGAACTGCTGGTGCGCACCGGCGACTTCCTGGGCGGGGCCGGGGAGATGGACGAGTACGCCGCGATCCTGGACGCCTTCGACCCCGACGCCGCCGCCAAGGTCCGCCAGGAGGCCCGCGCCGCCCGCCACCGGCTCAACTGAGCCGGGGCCCGGGGGCGATCGGCGGGCCCTAGAGCCAGCCCTTCTCCCGGGCGATCCGGACCGCCTCGGTGCGGTTGCGGGCCTCGGTCTTCTGGATCGCCATCGAGAGGTAGTTGCGCACCGTGCCCTCGGACAGGTGCAGCCGCCCGGCGATGTCCGCGTTCACCGCGCCGTCCGCCGCGGCCGCCAGCACGTCCCGCTCCCGGGCGGTCAGCGGGTTCGCCCCCTCGGCGAGCGCCGCCGCGGCCAGGACCGGGTCGATCACCCGCTCGCCGCGCAGCACCCGGCGGATGGCCTCGGCCAGCTCGGCGGCGGGCGCGTCCTTCACCAGGAAGGCGTCCGCCCCGGACTCCATCGCCCGCCGCAGGTAGCCGGGGCGGCCGAAGGTCGTCGCGATCACCACCTTGGTCTGCGGCCGCTCCTTGCGCAGCAGCGCCGCGGCCTCGATCCCGGTCATCCCCGGCATCTCGATGTCCAGCACCGCCACCTGCACGTCGTACGCGACCGCGGCGTCCACCACCTCGTCCCCGCGCCCGACCTGGGCGACGACGTCGATGTCCCCCTCCAGCCCGAGCAGCGCGGCCAGCGCCTCCCTGACCATCCCCTGGTCCTCCGCCAACAGCACCCGCACCGAGGGCCGGTCGCCCTGATTGTCACTCATGCCGCCCGACCCTACGGCGTCCCCACCCTGACGGGGGGGCGGAGGTCAGCGGGGGTGGCCCTGGGCGCCGCCGGGCGCCGCCCCCCGGGCCGAGGTACCCGCCTCGGTGAACGCGGCACAGAGCAGCAGGGAGAGGAACAGCACGGTGAGGACAGCCAGCGCGGACTTCGGCATGTCTGCCATGCTGCCCGCCCGCACCGCCCGGCGCCCGCGCGGCGGGGCGCCGGAGTTACGGGGGTACCGCCCGGACCGGTCGGCTACGGGGCGGGGACGGAGGCCGTCCGCAGCGGCACCAGGGCCCGCAGCCGGAAGCCCCGGCCCCGCGCGCCCGGCCCGGTCTCCAGCCGGCCGCCGACCAGGGCGAGCCGCTCCTCCAGCCCGGAGAGGCCGTTGCCGGGCTGGGACTTGCCCGGGCCGCGCCCGTCGTCGGTGACCTCCAGGACGGCGTAGCGCTCGCCGTCCCCCTCCCAGGTCTCGTCGGACCGCACGGTGCAGACGGTGGCGCCCTCGCCGTGCCGGACGACGTTGGTGACCGCCTCGCGCAGCGCCCAGGCGAGCGCGCCGGCCTCCTCGGCGGCCAGCCCCGGCCAGGCGTCGAGCAGCTCCGGCGCGGTCTCCAGGGTGACCTGGGCGGCGGCCAGCGCGGTGCGGGCGGCGGCCAGCTCGACCGGCAGGGTGGGCCGCCGGAAGCCGGTGACCGCCTCCCGGACGTCGATCAGCGACTGCCGGGCGACGTTCTCGATGTCGGCGACCTGCGCCCGCGCCGCCTCGTCCTTGCCGGCGTCCATGAACCGCCCGGCCAGCTCGCTCTTCAGGGTGATCAGCGACAGCGAGTGCCCGAGCAGGTCGTGCAGGTCGCGGGCGAGCCGCAGCCGCTCCTCCGAGGCGGCCAGGTGGGCCACGGCGGCCCTCGCCTCGCGCAGCTCCTTCATGGTGCCGACCAGTCGCTGCAGGCCGGTCATCGCGGCGCCCGCGAGGAAGGCACTGAGCGTGAAGGTCCACACGTTGTCCGTGTCGGCGTGGGCCAGCAGGCCGACCCCGGCGGTGAGCACCGCCGCGCCGAGCAGCGCGCGCAGGGCGTAGCGGGCCGGGCTGATGATCGCGACGCACACCGAGGCGTAGATGAACAGCGACAGGAAAGCGGTGCCGAGCACGAAGGTGGACGCCACGGCGAGCGCGACCATCGTCGCGACGATCACCCGGCAGGTCCACGGCCGCATTCCGGGCATCGAGCGGAAGACCACCAGCAGGACGTAGCCGGTGACGAAGGCCCCCAGGCAGATCCAGCCGAGCACCCGGGCGCCCGCGCCGTGACCGCCGTCCAGCAGGTCGCCCACCGGGTAGGCCAGGTAGATCATCCACAGCAGCATCCAGGAGATCTTCACCAGCAGCTGCCGCCGGGTCTCCACCGAGGCGCCGGGGATGTTCATGAACGACGGACGCGCCGGGCCCTCCTCCGGCTGCTCGTCGGTGCGGTGGGTCCGGCGCGGCTCGCTCATGTCGATCATCATGCCCGTCGGGTGTCGCGGCGGTACAGGGCCGCCGCGGCGGCGACGAACACCACCAGGAAGGCGGCCAGTCCGGCGACGGCGACGGTGTCCAGGGACTGCCCGGGCCGGGTGAACGCGGCCAGTTGGTTGTACAGGTAGACCGGGTTGAACCGGGCGAAGGTCTCCAGCGAGCCGCTCACCGGGAACCACGTCCCGCCGAACAGGGCCATCGCCATGTAGGCGATCATCACGATGCTCTGCACCGAGTCCGGCGCCGCCGCGTACCCGAGCGCCACCCCGAGTGCCGCGAAGACGAAGCTGCCCAGCCACAGCGCGGCCACCAGGCCGGCCCACTGCCCGGCCGTCAGCGAGACGCCCTGGCTCGCGCCGACCGCGAACACCACCAGGATCGCGGGCAGGGTGGTCACCGCGGCGGCGGCGATCTTGCCGACGGTGTACGCCCGGCCGGGCAGCGCGGTCAGCCGCAGCTGGCGCACCCAGCCGCTCTTGCGCTCCAGCGAGATCCGCTGCGCGCTGCCGGTCAGCACCGCGCCGACCGCGCCGAAGGTGGCCATCGAGACCATGAAGTACGTCTTCACCGGGAGGCCGCCGGCCAGCTTGTCCGCGCTGTAGGCGTGGATGAAGAAGAAGTACATCAGCGCCGGGTAGGCGATCGTGAAGAGCAGGTAGCGGCGGTTGCGGAAGGTCCGCAGGATCTCCAGCCGGATCAGGGTGGTCATCGCGCACGCTCCAGCACGTTCTCGGCGGACTCGACGGTCTCGGTGGACTCGGCGGCGTCCTGCTCGCCGGTGATGGTCAGGAAGGCCTGCTCCAGGCCCAGTCCGGTGACCTCCAGACCGCGCGGGTACAGGCCCGCCCGGTAGACGGCGGCGACGGCGCCGTCCGCGTCGGCGGTGCGGATCCGCACCGTCCGCACGCCCGGGACGCGGGCCGTGACCTCCAGGCCCTGCACACCGGGCAGCCGGCGCAGCGGTGCCTCGTCGAACGGGCCGTCCGCCTCGTGCAGCTCGAAGGTGATCCGGCGGGCCCCGGCCCGGGCCTTGATCTCGGCCGAGCTGCCGTCGGCGATCAGCCGGCCCCGGTGCAGGACGAGGACCCGGTCGGCGATCGAGTCGGCCTCCTCCAGGTAGTGGGTGGCGAACAGCACCGTGCGGCCGGCGTCGGCCTGGGCCCGCATGCTCGCCCAGAAGGACTGCCGGACCGAGACGTCCATCCCGGTGGTGGGCTCGTCCAGGACGATCAGGTCGTTGGCCCCGGCGACGGCGAGGGCGAACCGGACCCGCTGCTCCTGGCCGCCGGAGAGCTTGTCGACGCGGCGCTCGGCGAACTCGGTGATCCCCGCGTCCTCGAGCACCTCGGCGACGGACCGGCCGCGCGGGTGGACCTCGCAGGCGAGCCGCACCAGTTCGCGGACCTTGACGTCGGTCATCAGGCCGCCGCTCTGCAGCATCGCGCCGACCCGGCCGGCCACGATCGCGGCGCGCGGGGGGCCGCCGAACAGCGTGACGCTGCCCCGGTCGGGCTCGCGCAGGCCGAGCAGCAGGTCGAGGCTGCTGGACTTGCCGGCCCCGTTCGGGCCGAGCAGGGCGACGGTCTCGCCCGGCCGCAGCACCAGGTCCAGGCCGTCCACGGCCCGCACCCGTCCGTAACTCTTGCCGACGCCCCTGAAGGCGGCGACCTCTCCCGTGTCCATCGTCCCGGTCCTCTCCCCTGCCGGTGGTGTCCTTCGCACCACCTCAGAGTCCCGCGCGGCCGGGGTCCGGCGGCAGTAACCGCCGTCGTGCGTTCGGCATGACGGATGTCATGCCGAACGCACGCACCGGGCGGTGGCCCGGGAGGGTCTGTCAGTGGCCGGGGCTAGCGTGTGGCCCACATCGAGGCCGGACAGATCGACCCCGTGCGGGTACACGCGGCCGAGGGGGAGCGGGATGGGTACGCCCCGGCACCGCTCGTCCGCGGGCCCGGGCACCCTGCTCCGGCTCCGCTCCCCCTCCCTCCCGCCGACTCCCTCCTGCGGCGGGTCGGCGACCGGTCTCAGCCGCCGAGCGACTTCTTCACGAAGTCGACCTGGAGCAGCAGCAGGTTCTCCGCGACCTCCTCCTGCGGCGTCATGTGGGTGACGCCGGAGAGCGGCAGCACGGTGTGCGGGCGCCCGGCGGCGAGCAGCGCCGAGGAGAGCCGCAGGGTGTGCGCGGCCACCACGTTGTCGTCGGCGAGACCGTGGATGATCATCAGCGGCCGCTCAAGACCGGCCGCGTAGCCGGTCAGCGAGTTGGCCTCGTACACCTCGGGCCGCTCGGCCGGGTGGCCCAGGTAGCGCTCGGTGTAGTGGGTGTCGTAGAGCCGCCAGTCGGTGACGGGCGCGCCCGCGACCGCCGCGTGGAAGACGTCCGGGCGGCGCAGCACGGCGAGCGCGGCCAGGTAGCCGCCGTACGACCAGCCGCGGATCGCGACCCGGTCGAGGTCCAGCGGGAACTCCTCGGCGAGCGCCCGCAGCGCGTCCACCTGGTCGTCCAGGGTGGCCCCGGCGAAGTCGAAGGCGATCGACTTCTCCCAGGCCGGACCGCGGCCGGGGGTGCCCCGGCCGTCGGCGACGACGACCGCGAAGCCCTGGTCGGCGAACCACTGGGAGTTCAGGTGCGGGTTGTGCGCCTGGACGACGCGCTGGCCGTGCGGGCCGCCGTACGGGTCCATCAGGACGGGCAGCAGGCCGTCCCGCTCCCGGTCGTAGCCGGTGGGCAGGAAGACCGCGGCCGGGATCCGGCGCTCGCCCGCGAAGCGGAACACCGGCCGGGCCGTGATCACCGGGGTCTCGGCGTAGGAGGCGACGGTGGCGATGTCGTCCACCGCGACGCCCTCGGGCAGGTCCCGGGAGACCCGCACCAGGGTGCCGGGCAGGTCGGGCTCGGCGGTGGCCCGCACGGTGATGCCGGCCGCGTGCACGGCGGTGGTGACGGAGGTGAACGGGCGGCCGTTGGCGGCCTCCCAGGAGAGCCGCTTGCCGTCGTGGCCGATCCGGCCGACGGCGACCCAGCCGGGCTCGGGGTCGGTCTCGGCGGCGCCGCCGGAGGCGGTGAAGAGGACCTCCTCGGCGGTGACCGCGAGCACCGAGCGCAGGTGCAGGTCGGGTCCGGTGACGGTGTGCTCGCCGATCACCAGGGCGCGGGCGCCGGACTCGTCGGAGATCCGGACCAGCTTGCCGTCCGGGGTCCAGGCCGGGACGCCCGGGAACAGCTCCAGCCAGGCGTCGTCCCGCTCCTCGTGCAGCGGCTCGGTGGCGCCGGTGGCGGTGTCCAGGCCGAGGATCCGCTGGACCCGCTGGTCACGGGACTGGACCAGCAGCAGCGGCACGCCGCCCTGGGACCAGTGCACCCGGGCCAGGTACGGGAAGGCCGCGCGGTCCCAGACCACCTCGGTGCGGCTGCCGTCCAGGCCGAGCAGCCAGAGGCCGACCTCGGCGTCCGGGGTGCCGGCGGCCGGGTAGGCGACCTCGGCGGGCTCGCGGTCCGGGTTGGCCGGGTCGGCGATCCACCAGCGGTGCACCGGGGTGTCGTCGGCCCGTTCGACCAGCAGCCGGTCGCTGTCGGGGGACCACCAGTGGCCCCGGTCGCGGTGCATCTCCTCCTGGGCGATGAACTCGGCCTGGCCCCAGGTCACGTTCGGAGCCTCGGGCGAGGCGAGGGCGCGGTCGCCGGTGCCGTCGGTACGGGTGAGCCGCAGCTCGCCGGCCGTGGTGGCGTAGGCGACGTGGACGCCGTCCGGGGAGAGCCGCGGGTCGACCAGCGGGCCCTCGGCGGGCAGCTCGGTGGCGGTGCCGGCGACCAGGTCGGCGACGAACAGCCGGCCGGAGAGGGCGAAGGCCGCGAGCCGGCCCGCGCCGTCCAGGGCGTAGCCGACGATGCCGGCCGAGCCCTCGCGGCTGCGCTCGCGGCGGGCCTTCTCCGCCGGGGAGAGGTCCTCCTCGCCGCCGCCGAGCAGGACGTCCGGGTCGGCGGCGATCCGCTCCTCGCCGGTGGCGGTGTCGAGGGTCCAGAGCAGGTTGGCGCGGTCGCCCCCGGAGGGCGAGCGCAGGAAGACGACCCGGGAGCCGTCGGGTGCGACGGAGAACGACCGGGGAGCGCCGACGGTGTAGCGCAGGGTGCGCGCGTACTGCCTCGGGAAGGTGTCCGCTGGGGTATGGGTGGTCATGGCACCAGACCCTATGACGCCGCCGCGCCGGTGGTGATCACTCGTTCGGAGCATCGTGCGCAAGTACGCCCGGAAGGGGGTCGCACCCCCTCCGACCGGCCCATGCGCCCCATGAGTGCAACTGTGCCCCGGGGTGTGCGGCCTCACTCAACGTAATGCCTGCCTCACTCATCGGGTATGACTGGTCCACGAGTGATCGTCAGGCCCCGTCCCGGGCCCCGGTCGCCCGACCGCAAGTCCCGCACGGTACGACCGCCGCCCCTCCCCGGGAGGAGCGGCGCACCCGGAAGGGGTGTGAGCCGCCATGGCCCTGTCCATCTCCGCAGCCATGCTGATGCTGGTCATCGTGGTGGTGCTGATCCGCCGCTCCGGCCTGAAGCTCGGGCACGCGATCGTCTGCGCGCTGCTCGGCTTCTACCTGGCGTCCAGCTCCATCGCCCCCTCGATCAGCCAGGTCACCAGCAACCTCGCCGGAATGATCAACGGCCTGAAGCTCTGACCCCCACCGTGCGGTCGTTAGGCTTCCCCCCATGACCGCGACTACCGGACGCCGCCTGCTCCTGGTGCACGCGCACCCCGACGACGAGTCGATCAACAACGGCGCCACGATGGCCCGGTACGCCGCCGAGGGCGCCCAGGTCACCCTGGTGACCTGCACCCTCGGCGAGGGCGGCGAGGTGATCCCGCCCGAGCTGGCCCACCTGACGGCCGATCGGGAGGACTCCCTCGGCGCCCACCGGATCGGCGAGCTGACCCGGGCGATGGCCGAGCTCGGGGTCACCGACTTCCGCTTCCTCGGCGGCCCGGGGCGCTACCGCGACTCCGGGATGATGGGCGTGCCCGACAACGACGCGCCCGGCTGCTTCTGGCGGGCCGACGTGGACGAGGCCGCCGACCGGCTGGCCGCGGTGGTCCGGGAGGTCCGCCCGCAGGTGCTGGTCACCTACGACGAGGACGGCGGCTACGGGCACCCCGACCACATCCAGGCACACCGGGTCGCGATGCGCGCGTACGAGCTGGCCGCCGACCCGGCCCACCGGCCCGATCTCGGCCCGGCCTGGCGGATCGCCAAGGTCTACTGGAACCGGATGCCCCGACCGGTGATCGAGCGGGGCCTCGCCGAGACCGCCGAGAAGGCGCCGTTCCCCGGTGTGGCGGAGGCCGCCGACATCCCCGGGGTCGTGGCCGACGAGCTGGTCACCACCGTGGTGGACGGCACCGCGTACACCGACCGCAAGGCCGCCGCGATGGCCGCCCACGCGACCCAGATCACCGTGGACGGCGCGTTCTTCGCGCTCTCCAACGACCTCGGCCAGCCGCTGCTCGCCACCGAGTACTACCAGTTGGTACGCGGCCGGGCCGGATCGCGACTGCCGGAGGAGGACCTCTTCGCCGGTTCCGACGCCACCGCCGAGGACCTCGCCACTGCCGAGGAACCCGCCGCCGCCCACGAGGAGCCCGCCCGATGACCGCGACCGACGCCCGGCCCGCGCGCCGTTCGATCCCGGCGGCGCTGCTCGGCAGCCGGGAGGAGCGGCTGAAGGAGTCCCAGCCCCCGCGCATCGCACGGATCGCGGCTTATGTCCTGTTCTTCCTGCTGGGCATCGCGGTGTCGATCTGCGGAGCATTTGTGCAGGCCTTGTGGCCGCCCGTGGGAGTCCTGCTGGCGCTCGCCGCCACCGCCGCGACCTTCTACGGCGGCCTGCGGGTGACCGGCACCCGGCTCGGCGCGGGGGTCCCGGCGGCCGGCTGGTTCCTGGCCCTGCTGCTGGTGATGGTGCCCCGCCCGGAGGGGGACAACGTGCTCTGGACCAATGCCACATCGCTCTGCTGGCTGTTCGTCGGCTCGATCCTGGGCGTGATCTGTGCCACCCTGCCGACCCGCACCAGCTGGTTCCCCGGCGTTCCGGGGCCGCCGCGCCGCCCCTGAGGGGGATCCGCGTACGGTGGCCGGTACGACGGGCAGTCAATACCGTCCGGTCGTACTCTCATACCGGAGGAACCGGACGTATCGGGATCTGTCCGAACCGGTTCACCGGCCGGTTCTTCCCAGTATGGTGGTGCCGCAGAACGCCGTACCCGACGCCGCCCGCCTGGTCCGGCGCCGACAACCGCGGTCGCGCCGCACGGCCCGGCCCGCGAACCCGGAGCAGAGCAGCATTGAGCAGCCGCGAATCTGACAACGCCCACCCGACGCCTCGGCGCACGGGACCGGACGCCTACCCGTCGGGCACCCCGCCCTACGGCACACCGGGGTTCCCCGGCGGCGACCGCGCGGGTGCCGGCGCCGCCGCCAAGGGCTCGGCTCCGGAGGGCGAGGACGACAGCCCGAAGACCGAGACCACCCTCACCACCCGCGTCCGGATCAACATCCCCGGCTCGCGTCCGATCCCTCCGGTGGTGGTGCGCAGCACGGTCAAGAACGAGGACGGCACCGGCGAGGAGGCTCCCGCGCCCGTCGCCGAGCCGGCCGCCGGGCCCCGCCACCGGTCCGCCGCGCCCGCCTCCCCGGTGCTCGGCGTGATGGACGGCGGCGGCCGCTCCACCCCGCCGGACCTGCCGCCGGAGTGGCAGATCCCGCCGGCCGCCTCCGAGGCCGAGTCCACCGGCGCCTGGTTCCGCCCCCGGCAGAAGAAGGCCGCGCCCGGCGAGGGCTCCGCCCCTGCCGCGGTGCCGGCCGGCGCTCCCGCCGCCTCCGCGACGGCACCCGCAGCGGCCCCCGCCGCGGCCCAGCGCGGCAC
>NZ_JZWY01000887.1:0-9621 GCF_000966955.1 Streptomyces sp. NRRL S-495 | reverse complement strand
GCCCTGCCCCTGCCCCCGGCCCCCGCTCTCAGCGGCGGCGGGAGGCGCCGGTGAGGGTCCCGGCGGCGATGTGGGAGAGCTTGGCCACCTCGAAGGCCGGGTAGGCGCCCCCGGCCAGCAGGGAGAACTTGACGCCCTCGCGGCCGCCCGGGCGGCGGTGGCCGGGCGGCCGGTGGTGCTCCGCCGCGCGGTGGAAGAACTGCGGGCGTTCGGCGCGGGCGACGCAGCCGGCCAGGTCGAAGACGAACAGGTAGTGCCGGATCATCCGGGTGAACAGGGCGTCGCGGACGGCCGCGGGGACGTCCAGCTCGTCCAGCAGCGCGAAGGTCCGCTCGTACTGGTCGAAGAGGTCGAAGCTGCTGCTCCCCGGCGAGCCGGTCGGGTGGACGGTCTCGCGGCGGCGCAGCTGCACGCAGGCGCGCGGCAGGACGGCGATCCGCCGGGCCGTCAGCATCGCCCGGTGGACGACGGGGATCTCCTCGTAGCGGCCCTCGGGGAAGGCCAGTGCCTGCTCGCGCCAGTGCTCGTGCCGCACCAGGCGGTCCCAGATCAGCGGTGGCGCGCCCAGCAGCTCCGGACGGTCCGCCGGGCCGAACACCTCGGGCCCGGCCTCGGCCAGCAGCGTCTCGGCGCCGCCCGGCCAGTCCCGGCCGGCGTGCTGGCGGGTGTGCCCGAACAGCAGCAGGTCGACCGGCCCGGTCCGCTCCAGGTGGTCGGCGAAGGAGCTGAGGGCGTCGCGGGCGAGCAGGTGGTCGGCGTCCAGGAACAGCAGGTACTCGCCGCGGGCCCGGGCGGCGCCCGCGTTGCGGCCGAAGCCGACGCCGACCGCCGCGTCGAGCTGGAGGACGGAGACCTGGGGGTGCCGGGCGGCGTAGCGCTCGACCAGCTGGGCCGGACAGTCGGGGGAACGGTCGGCGACCACCAGCACCTCGAAGTCGCGGAAGGACTGGGCGAGCAGCGAGTCCAGGCAGTCCGCCAGCTGTTTCTGCTGGTCGTAGGCGGGGATCACGACGCTGATCAGAGGTGAGGGCATGACGCCGGAGCGTAGGAGCGGTTGCGAACGGTGGCAAAGCCCTGACGGTCCGTAAATCCGGTCAAGACCTGTCAAATCGTATGGACGTACGCCATATCTTCACCAGCTGCTCCGGTCGCGTCCACGTCAGGAACCTCTGCTCTCCCGATCTCCCCCGCTGCCGATGCACCGTTCGCGGACGCCCCGTTCGGGGATGTCTCCCGCCGCCGGTTCGGCGCGCGGCACGGGCCGGCGGCGGGCAGTCTGGAGGCGATGCCGCGGGGACGCCGCGGCGGCGCGCGGACGGAGGCGGGCATGGAGCAGCGGCCGCGGCCGCCCCGGCGGGGCGAGCTCACCGCCTTCCTGGTCCGGCTGACCACCGTCCTGCTGCGCAACAGCGGCGAGGGTGTCCAGCGGCTGGAGCCGGAGGTCGAGGGCGCGGCGCGGGCGTTCGGCGGCGCGGCGCGCCTGCTGGTCGTCCCGGACGGCGCGGTGCTGACCGTCACCGCCGGCGGCGAGACCGGCACGGTGACGGTCCGGGCGTTCCCCGAGGTGTTCCGGCTCGACCAGCTCGCCGCCGTGAAGCCGCTGCTGGCCGAGATCGAGGGCGGCCGGCTGGACCTGCCGACCGCGGCCGCCCGGCTCGCCGCCATCGACACGGCCCCGCCGCCGTACCCCTGGTGGGTGAAGGCGATCGGGATCGTGATGTTCGCCATCGGCTTCGCCCCGCTGATGCAGCCGACCTGGTGGGAGGTCGGCTCCACCACCGTCCTCGGCGCGGCGACCGCGGCGCTCGCGGTCGGGGCGTCCCGGTGGCCCCGGCTGGGCGCGGTGCTGCCGTTCGTGGCGGCCGTCCTGGTGTCGGTGATCGCGCTGCTGGTGTTCGCCCGGACCCCGGAGCACGGCGGGCCGGTGCTGATCATGCTGCCCGCGCTGTTCTTCTTCGTCCCCGGCGACTATCTGAGCGCCGCCGCCGCCGAACTCGCCGCAGGGCACATCACCCCGGGCGCGGTACGGCTGGTCTACGCGGCGTTCCTGCTGCTCCAGCTGTACGTCGGGGTGCTGGTCGGACTCGCCGTCACCGGTCGGGACCGGCACGCGCTGTTCGACGTGGCCGCCGCGCAGGACCTGCCGCGCTGGGCGCTGTTCACGGCCTGGATCGTCTTCACGGCCGGCACCGTGCTGGCCTTCGCGATCCCGCTGCGGCTCGGGCCGCCGCTGCTGCTGCTGGTCTATCTGACGGTGGCGGTGCAGACGCTGTTCACCTGGCTGGCCGGCGAGGTCACCGGGACCTTCGTCGCCGCGGCCGCGCTCAGCGCCGCCGCGACCCGGGTCGCCGTCCGGCCGGCCGCGCCGCCGCGGCTGATCCTGCTGCTGCCCGGCTTCTTCACCCTGACCGTCGGCTCGCTCGGCATGCGCGGGCTGACCGACCTGGCCGGTGGTCACCCCATCGCCGGCTTCCGTGACCTGACGCAGCTGGTGACGCTGGTGACGACGATCGCGGTGGGCCTGCTGGCGGGCGAGGTGCTGGCGGCCGCCCGGCGCCGGGCCTGAGCCGGGGGGGAGAAGGGCCGTCAGACGGAGCAGCCGGCCGCCGGGACGGGGTGCTCCGCCGGGGCGGCGGCCAGCTCGCGCAGGTACCAGTCGAGCCGGTTGCCGGTCGGCTCCATTACCCGTTCGGAGTACCGGAATCCGGCCCGCCGGGCGACCGCCGCAGAGGCGGTGTTCGCCGGGTCGACCCGGATCACGCCCTCGGTCGCCCCCTCCTGCGCCGCGTACCGGCACACCAGGTGCACCGCCCGGGTCGCCAGGCCCCGTCCGCGCCACGCGGGGTAGAGGCCGTAGGCGATGTTGACCTGCCCCGGGCCGAGGCGCGGCATCGCGAACCGCAGGTCGATGGTGCCGGCCAGCACCGGCTCCGGCCCGGTCCGGATGCCGAACACCCGGGCCGGCCCCCGGTACAGCCACTGTGCGGTGCACCGCCGCACGTACTCCTCGGTGCCCGCCCGGGTGCTCGGCCCGCCGTTCAGCCAGCGCACCAGCTGCTCGTCCTCGCCCGCCAGGTGCGCGTCGATGTCCGCCGCCCGGAACGGGGTGAGCGTGACGACCCCGTCCGACAGCCTCACCTGATCCATACGCCCACTCTGGCCCGGCGTGCGCTCGCCGGGCCACTGGGATTTCGGCCAGCCCGCACCCGAACGGACCGTCCACGAAACACCGCGAATCGTCCTCGAACGAGCCCCCGACGAGCCCTTGACGAGCTGTCGACGAGCCATCGACGAGTGTCGGGCGAGCCTTGAACGAGCCCCGGACCGCCCCCGGACGGTGCGGGGACGGCCCGGAGGCGCCGCGTCCGGCGGGTCCGCTCAGCGGCCGGTCCGCGTCGTCGTGCCGCGCAGCAGGAGCGCCACCGCGACGGCGGCGAGGGCGACGACGCCGGCGGCGGTCAGGACGGTCAGGTGCATCGCGTCCACGAAGGCGACGCGGGCCCGGTCGGCGACCGGCGGCCCGAACCGGGAGGCGGCGGCGAGCGAGGAGCGGGCGGCGTCGGCCAGTTGCGGCGGCAGCCCGGTGACGTCCACCCGGGCGCGGTAGCCGGCCGTCAGGACGCTGCCGAGCACGGCGATCCCGAGGGCGCCGCCCAGCTCCCGGGCCAGGTCGTTCATCGCCGAGCCGACGTTCTGCAGGGTGCTCGGCAGCGCCTCGGTGATGGCGGTGGTGGCGGGCGTCATGGCGAGCCCGGAGCCCAGGCCGAGCGGGAACAGGACGGCCGCCACCAGCCACCCGGAGCTGTCGGCGTCCAGCAGCCCGAGCGAGGCCAGCGCGCCCGCGATCAGCAGCAGGCCCGCGACCCAGGGGCCGCGCGCGCCGAACCGGTCGGTCAGCCGGGGGCTGAGCCGGGCGGCGGGCATCATCCCGAGCGCCATCGGCAGCAGCGCGACGGCCGCCGCCAGCGCACTGCGCTCCCGGACCAGCTGGAGGTACTGCATGATCACGAAGAGGTAGCCGAAGAAGGCGAAGAACTGGCAGGTGATCGACAGCGTCCCGGCCGCGAACCGGCGCTCGCGGAACAGCCGGGGGTCCAGCAGCGGGTGCCGCCGCCGCAGCTCCCAGCGGACGAAGCCGGCCAGCAGCGCCAGCCCGGCGAGCGCGCCGACGAGCGTCCACGGGTCGGCCCAGCCCCGGACCGGCGCCTCGATCACCGCGTAGACCAGGGAGCCCAGCCCGGCCACCGCCAGCAGGGCGCCGACGACGTCCAGCCGGGGCGCGTCCGGCTCGGCGGACTCCGGGACGAACAGCAGGGTGCCGGCCAGGGCCAGGACCGCGAGCACCACGTTCAGGACGAAGATCGACGGCCAGGACCACAGCTCCAGCAGGATGCCGGTGGCGAACAGGCCGAGCACCGCCGCCGCGCCCGCGACCGCCGCCCAGGCGGCGACGCCCCGGGCCCGCCGCTCCGGCGGGAAGGTGCTGGTGATCGTCGACAGGGTGGCCGGCATGACCAGCGCCGCGCCGACGCCCAGCAGGGCGCGCAGCGCGATCAGGGCGCCGGGGTCGGTGGTCAGCGCGGCGAGCCCGGAACCGGCGCCGAACAGCGCCAGGCCCACCAGCAGCGCCCGCCGCCGCCCGAACCGGTCCCCGATGGCGCCCGCGGGCAGCAGCAGGGCGGCGAACACCAGGCTGTAGGCGTCGATGATCCAGGACAGCTGGGTCTGGCTGCCGCCGGTGGCGCGGGCGATGTCCGGCAGGGCCACGTTGAGCGAGGCCATCGCGGCGACCACGGTGGCCAGCGCGAGACAGGTGACGAGGAGGACGGCGCGGTGACGGCGGTCCGCGGCGGCGGGGGCGGCCGCCCGGTCCGGGGGCGCGGCGGTGGCGGGCATGACGGGACTTCCTCACGCTGGTCGGTCGGTGCCCGACCAGCGTGGGCGCGCTGCGGCTAGCATTTCAACCATGATGAATTCTTCCGGGGCGGCGGCCGGAGAGACGGCGGCCGGAGAGACAACGGGCGGAGGGGCGGCGGCCGAAGAGACGGCGGGCGGAGGGGCGGCGCCCCGCCGGGGCCGGCGCAGCGGGAACTCCGGGGCCAGGGAGCAGATCCTCGCCGTCGCCCGCCGCCGCTTCCTGGCCGAGGGGTACCACGCGGTCACGCTCCGGTCGGTGGCCGCCGAGGCGGGCGTGGACCTCGCCCTGGTCAGCTACTACTTCGGCAGCAAGAAGGGCCTGTTCGGGGCGGCCCTCGCCCTCACCGGGAACCCGGCGGTGCTGCTGGCCGGGGCGCTGGACGGCGAGCTGGAGACCTTTCCCGAGCGCGCCCTGCGGCTGCTGCTCGGAGTCTGGGACGCCCCCGACAGTGCGGGCCCGCTGCGCGCCATGATCGGCGGCTCGGCGCTGGACCCGGCGGTCGCGCTGCTGGTCGGAGAGGTGGTGCAGCGCGAGATGGTGGACCTGATCGCGGCCCGGCTCGGCGGTGCGGACGCCCGTCGGCGAGCCTGCCTGTTCGGCACCCAGCTGGCCGGGCTGATCATGGCCCGCTACGTGCTGCGGCTCCAGCCGCTCGCCGCGCTGCCGGCCGATGAAATCGCGCGCTCCTATCTGCCGCTGCTGCGCCAGGCGCTGTGGGGGCGCCCGGGCGGCCCCGGTGCTCCTGGCGGACGGCGGGCCTGAGGCGCGCGCCCGCGTCCCGGCCGGGCCCGAACGCGGCCGAGCCCGCAGGCGGGGCCTGCGGGCTCGGTGGTGTGCCGGGGTCGGCGGGGTGCCGGGGTCGGCTCAGTACCAGTGGTGGGACTGCCAGAACGCCCAGGCGCCGCACGGGCTGCCGTAGCGGGAGTTCATGTAGTCCAGGCCCCACTTGATCTGGGTGGCCGGGTTGGTGCGCCAGTCGGAGCCGGCCGAGGCCATCTTGGAGCCGGGCAGGGCCTGGACCAGGCCGTAGGCGCCGGAGGAGGCGTTGGTGGCGGTGACGTTCCAGCTGCTCTCGCGGGACACGATGTTGTTGAAGCACTGGAGCTGGCCGGCCGGGACGATCTGGGCGGCGATCTCGCGCGGGCTGCCGGAGTAGGTCGGCTTGCTGTTCAGTGCGGAGCGCTCCTGCGAGCGGGAGGCGGCGGCGTCCGACTTCGCCTTGGCGTCGGCCTGGGCCTTCGCCGCGGCCTGGGCATCGGCCTGGGCCTGGGCATCGGCCTGCGCCTGCGCGGCAGCAGCGGCAGCCGCGGCGGCGTCCGCCTCGGCCTGCGCGGCGGCCTGGGCGTCGGCCTGGGCCTTGGCGTCCGCCTCGGCCTGCGCCTGCGCGGCGGCCTGCGCGTCCGCCGAGATCCCGCCGGTGGTGGCGGCCACCGCGGCGACGGGCGCCTCGGCGACGGCGGTCCCGCTCTCCGGGATGGCGAGGGCGGCGGTGGCCGCGCTCGCCACCACGAGGGTGGCGATACCGGTGATCAGCGAGTTGCGGCGGGCATGGCTGAGCTGCATGGAGCGGACAATCCTTTTCCGTCGGGGTGCCGTCAGGGCCTGGGTGGCCGTCGGGGCGTGCCGGCCCCGGGCGGGGCGGCGGCGCGGGCGCCGGGCATCACACGGGGCCCGCTCGGGGGAGCGGCCCGTGGTGGCGTACGGGACGGCCGTGGTGTGCGTGCGCCCCGGCGAAGGTGCGGGGCGGCGGGAGCTGCGCGGCGGGGTGACCGGCCGCGCTGCCTGGCGACGGACCATTCTTGGCAGAGCCCGGCACGGGCGGCAAAGGCGCGGGCTACTACGGTCGGTAGTGGCACGAGGGCCCCGAAACGGCGAAGCGCCCGACCGATGGCGGGCGCTTCGATGGTATTTGTCCGTTTTGATGAATCGATGGGACGGCCCCGGGGATCGTCGACGAACGATCGGCCCGAACCGGTCGACCGCCTGCGTTCTTCGGGTTCGTGACGGCCGGTCCACCGCCCCGGCCCGGTGTCGGGCCGTCGGGCCCGGGCCGGGGGCGGCAGGCCGCTGCGCAGCCCACCACTATCGGCGGTAGTGGATCCTCGGAGCCCTGTGGGGGGCCTCACACGCGGGGGCGGCGATCCGCACGCGGTGTGACGGTCCGGTCACGCGCTCCGGTACGGGTTCGGCTCCGCGGGCTGCGGCGCACCGGCGTAGGAGCCATCCGGGTACGGGTTGCCCGCGTACGGGTTCTCGGCGTACGGGTTCTCGGCGTAGGGGTTGGCCGCCGCGGGCTGCTGAGCCCGGTACTCCGGCAGGTCCGGGACGTCCGCCGGGCCCGAGGTCTCCCCGTCCGCCGGATCGCCCTCCGCCGGGTCCTCGTCCGTCTCGGGCTCCTCCTCGACCGGCACCAGGTCGCGGGCCAGCAGGGTCGCCCCGGCGACGGCGCCCGGCATGGCGACCACCGTCACCAGCGGGACCAGGAACCCCAGCACCAGCGGCACGCCGAAGCCGAAGGCCAGCCCGAGCCGCCCGCGCAGCAGCCGCAGCCGCTCCCGCTGCGGCACACCGCGCCGCTGCAGGGCGACGGAGGTCAGCTCCAGGGTGAGGAAGAAACCGGAGACCAGGAAGCCCAGCACCGGGACGACGGTCTGCCCGACCACCGGGATGAACCCGGCCGCGAACAGCAGCACGCCGAACCCGCCCGCCCGCACCAGTACGAAGAGGCTGTCCCGGGCCGCCACCACCAGCTCGCGCCACAGCGGCACGTCCGGCGGGGTCGGCGCGCCGCCCTCGGTCTCGTCGACCTTCTCGCAGAGCTCCTCGTAGAACGGCTGGCCGACCAGCAGGGTGACCGCCGTGAAGGTGAGCACGGAGAGCAGCAGCCCGCCGACGAACACCAGCGCCGCGAGCGTGGTGCGCAGCAGGTCCTGCCAGAACGAGGACCAGTGGTCGGCGAACGGGGTGGCCCAGGCGGCGATGTCCCCGGCCCAGCCGCCGAGGAAGAACAGCGCCACCACGTAACCGGCCAGGGTGATCAGCGCCGGGATCATCCCGAACGCCCACCAGCGGCCGTGCCGCGCCACCCACTTCTGGCCCTTGGCCAGGTACCCCATCCCCGCTGCAAGATCTCGCATGAGGGGAAGGGTAGGTGCTGACGGGTCGCCGGGTCATGTCCGTCCGGTCACGGAACGGAACCGGAGGTTCCCGACCGGGCGGTCGGGGGCAGGGGTGGGCGGTCGGGGGTGGCCGGGGGTGGCCGGAAACGGCACCGGGCCCGGGAGCCTCCGCAACGGCTCCCGGGCCCGGTGCCCGCGGACGGTACTGCGCCCCGGCTCAGGATGCCGGTGCCTCCGCCGCGGCCCGTCGCCGACGGCCCACCACGGCCGACGCCGTCAGCACGATGGCTGCGGCGACCAGCGACAGGTACATCTGCTTCCGACCGTCGGCGTCGGTGAACATGTACGCCATCACGAACCCGATCATGCCGATCGCGGCCCAGGTGAGGTACGGGTACAGCCACATCCGAACGGTCAGCCGCTCCGGCATCTCGCGCTCGATGATCCGGCGCATCCGGAGCTGGGAGAAGCAGATCACGAGCCACACGAAGAGCGCCACCGCGCCGGAGGAGTTCAGCAGGAAGGAGAAGACCGTGTCGGGGGAGGTGTAGTTGAAGAAGACGGCCACGAAGCCGAACACCACCGAGGACAGGATCGCCACCCGCGGCACGCCGCGCTTGGTCACCGTCGCGAAGGCCTTGGGCGCGTCGCCGCGCTGTCCGAGCGAGAAGGCCATCCGGGAGGCGGTGTACATGCCCGAGTTGAGGCAGGACAGCACGGCGGTGAGCACGATCACGTCCATCACCCGGCCGGCGCCCGGGATGCCCACGTGCTCCAGCACCGCGACGTACGGGCTGCCCTTGACGGCGGCGGAGTCCCACGGCAGCAGGGTCACCACGAGCAGGATCGAGCCGAGGTAGAAGATGCCGATCCGCCAGATCACACTGTTGGTGGCCTTGCTGACCGCCTTCTCCGGGTCCTCGGACTCGCCGGCGGCAAGGGTGACGATCTCGCTGCCCATGAAGGCGAAGACGACGGTGAGCATGCCGGTGAAGACCGCGCCCACCCCGTGCGGCAGGAAGCCGCCGTGGCCGGTCAGATTGGTGGTGCCGACGGCGTGGGTGCCGGGCAGCAGGCCGAACACGGCCAGGGTGGCGACCACCAGGAAGGCGGCGATGGCCACCACCTTGATGCCGGCGAACCAGAACTCGAACTCGCCGTAGGAGGCGACCGAGCCGAGGTTGGTCGCGGTCAGCACGGCCATCACGATCAGGGCGAACGCCCACTGCGGGACGCCCGGCATCCAGCCGTTGAGGATCTTCGCGCCGGCGGTGGCCTCGACGGCCAGCACCACGACCCAGAAGAACCAGTACAGCCAGCCGATGCTGAAGCCGGCCCAGCGGCCCAGTGCCCGGTCCGCGTAAGCGGAGAAAGAGCCGCTCTGCGGGTCGGCCGCGGCCATCTCGCCGAGCATCCGCATGACCAGGACGACCAGCACACCGGCCAGCGCGTAGGAGAGCAGGATGCCCGGGCCGGTGGACGCGATGCCCGCGCCCGAGCCGACGAACAGGCCGGCGCCGATCACACCGCCGATGGCGATCATCGACAGGTGGCGGTTCTTGAGCCCGGCCTTGAGGTGGCCGT